>JAYVHR010000429.1:0-3637 GCA_043771075.1 Bacteriovoracaceae bacterium | reverse complement strand
AAACGCTTCAGGGTGAGTTTTGGGACGAAATACTGGATGAGGTCGATGGGAAAGATTGCACACTCGTTATCAAGCGCAGGTTGGACGGCGAACTCAAACTCTCTGTTGAAGTCTTCTTCAGCTTTTTTTAGTTTGTCGTCCGAGCGCAGTTAATGTAATTTTTGGTAAAATAGGAAAGCCCCGAACAGATTATGGAGGTGGGTTATAAGTGATAAAGTCCAGGAACCGCGGGTAAACGAAAGAATCCGCGCCCACGAAATCAGACTCATTGGTGATGACGGAAAAGCCTACGGTGTAGTGACTCTAGCCCAGGCAAGACTCATGGCCGACAGTGAGAATCTGGACCTGATCGAAATTTCTCCCAATGCTGTTCCCCCTGTTGTGAAAATGATGGATTACGGTAAGTACAAATACCAGATCCAGAAAAAACTCGCTGAGGCCAAGAAGAAGCAGGTCGTCATCGACGTCAAAGAAATCAAATTCCGTCCAAATATTGAAAAACACGATATGGAAGTGAAGCTCAACCACATCGAGAAGTTCCTTGAGAAGGGCGATAAGGTAAAACTCCTTATGCAATTCCGTGGTCGTGAAATGGCCCATAAAGAAATTGGTCTGGGCAAATTCGATGAGATCGTAAAACAAGTGCTCGAAAAGGGTGCTGTGATCGAATCTCCCTCGAAAATGATGGGAAATCGTGTGATTGCGATGGTCGCCCCAGGTAAGATTCAGAAGAAGTAATTCAGTCCTAAGGGGAGGCGTCCGCGCTTCCCCTGTATTCCTCCTGAAATCTGTAAAATTTCCTTCGGTAATCTTACAGATTTCCCGTGAAAAACCCTTTATTTCGTAAATCTCCCGTGTTAACTTCATGCACTCTTTTAGAAATGTATTTTTTTAGCTTTAGGAGCTTTGTATGCCGAAGATGAAGACGAAACGTGGAGCTGCCAAACGCTTCAGTGTAACTGCTACTGGCAAAATTAAGTACAAGAAGGCCCACCTTCGCCACTTACTCGTGAACAAATCAAAACGCGGTAAGAAAGATAAGGGAACTCCAGGATACGTAAATGCAGGTGACTACCATAATGCAGCTATGTGTATTCCGTACTTAGTCTAGTTCGCTGATCCATAATCGCGCCTCTGGCGCGAATTTTATAAATGTCGAGAGTAGTGAAACTGGGTTAAGAGACGCAAGTCCCCCACGGAACGAAGAAGGAGGCCATCATGGCACGAGTCAAGCGCGGGTTTAAAGCTCGCCAACGCAGAAATAAAGTTCTTAAACTGGCGAAGGGATTTCACTTCGATCGTCGTACGAAGTTCAAGCATGCTTCTGAGACAGTTCGTCGCGCTCTTCATTACGCATTCATTGGCCGTCGCCTCCTGAAGCGTGACGTTCGCAAACTTTGGATCGTTCGAATCAATGCTGGCTCTCGTATGCTTGGCACTTCATATTCTCAGTTCATTTCTGGCCTGAAGAAGAAGAACATCACGATCAACAGAAAGATGCTCGCGGACCTCGCAGTTCACGACTTCAATGCTTTCAAAGCAATTTTCGAAGCTACTAAGTAATCAAAAAAAGATTTTCTAGAGAAGCCCCCGGGAAACCGGGGGCTTTTTTTTTGCCAAAAAACTGAGATGATCATCTTATGAAAAAAATTATTCTCATCGTATGTGTCGTTCTCGTTGCTGTTATTGCTTACAGCATGATGGGTGAGGATAAAATTTCTGAATCAGGGACAACTGAATCGGAGAGTGGAATGACAAAAACACTCCGGGGATTGTTGCCGGGCGGGAAAACCGAAGAAGCACCTGATCTCGGAAAGCATGTGGAAGGTGATCACGTTGTTGTGATCAAGTCTGAGGTTCAGCATGTTGAGGTGGAAGATGCGATTGAAAGGATCGAACTGTTGAAGGACAGGAAAGACCACGAGGGGCTGGATTTTGCCCGCTGGACGCTTTTCAGTGAGAACGCGAAGTACAGCGCAGAAGAGAAGGAAAGAATCCTGGAAAAGGCAGCAGAGATCCTGAGTGCTGAACAGGTAAACATGCTCGGCCGAGACGTCCTCTATGTCGGTCAGGTACCTGAGCTCTATGAACCAGCTTTACAGATACTCACGAAGAACATGAATCGTAAGCAGACGGAAAATCTTATCAAAGAAGTTTTGCAAAAAAGAGCTGAGCCCAAAGTGCGCTCAGCTGTGATTGAATTTGCGGCCACCAAAAACATCTACGTCCGCTAAGGGATTATTGGTTTTACCGGTGGATCGATAATTCTCATTGTCGGATCTACAGTGAAGCTGAATCCTGGATTCTCTTTCAACTGTTTACCCATTCCGAGTGCACCACCAGAGCAACTCTTGAACTGATTCATACAACCATCTATCCACATATCCATGACAGAGTCATCCCAGCCGCCGAACCAGTCGGTGTGAAAAGATGTTCCTCCAGGAATGGGAGCGGAAGTCGGATCATTTGCCGAGACGTGATCAGATGAAAGTCTCCACTTCGAGTATTCGGCCGATCCCAGATGAGACCAGGAGACGAGCATGCTGAATGTAGGAATGTTGACCGGATGAGTGTCAGGACAGACGTATTCCCCGTAACCATTATAAGCGCCATAAGACATGTGAGAACGGTGGTCTGTTGAATCGAGATTTTTTCCATCCCAGCAACTTGGAGCGGAAAGAGTCACCATGAGCTGACTGTTACCATTAACGGTTGCAGGACAGCTTACTTCAGCAATCGTTGAGTATTGTCCGCCACCTGTTGAACACTTCCAGTTCATATTCTTCTTATCCGGATATCTGTGGTCATAACCGAAGATCATTTTGAGACCACGAGGAATGTGGTTTGTTCCAGGATGTTTTTTGTAATAGATCGTTACGAGATCAGGAACGACTACTTTTCCGTTTTCGTTCATGAGGGCAGGCATCCAGTATGCTGAACGGTTCAGTGGTCCACCATCGCATGATCCGTTTCCAGATGTGCGAAGAGATTCATAGGTAGAGTTTCCGTTCGCCAGAGTGTTACCGAAGAACATGTGAAGGTGAGCTTTCCCCGGCTGACCAGGGAAGACGATCGGATCATCAAAGAGCAGGTGACTTGGCTTACAACGGAAGCGGAAGGCAGATTCATCTTTCCAGTGCGAAGGTCCGGTGTACCATTCAGTCCCGAGGTTATCCGTGAGAAGGGCCGGATCAGATGGAATTCTATTTTTCTGTTCAACAACCGCATCTGTCACATCGACTCCGATGTGATCTACGATCGTGTTGCCCGCGGAATCTGTTACGTGAAGAGTGATACCGTTTACTCCATGCTGGAGATTAAGTGATGACGTAAGAACAGACGGATTGGAACCTTGGGCGAGAATTTGTCCGCGCCACATCCATTTAATATCAACGATCGGATTCATCGAGTTCACAGAACCCACCATGCGGACCATTTCCGAACCACTGGCATCAAGGTCGAGAATGAAGCGCTGACCACCGGCCGAAATACTGAGAACTCCCGGGATGGTCGCGCGACCGAGGAAAATTTCATCATTTAATCCCGGTTTATTTTCGACGATGGCATTATCAACAGATTTAAGTCCTGCAGAGTCTGTTACTTCCAGAGTCAGGAGATTGCTTCCTTTGATGAAAAA
>JAYVHR010000428.1:0-2383 GCA_043771075.1 Bacteriovoracaceae bacterium | reverse complement strand
AAAAAAACCAGGCTCTCTCAGAGTCATTTTTGTGACTGAAAATATCCGTCCCTGGAGTGAAGTAAAAAACGACGTCCGGGGGACATTCCTGGATGAGGTTCTCACGGGCTTCCCGCTGAAGACCGCAGAATTTTTTGAACGCATGATCCTGGCGATGAAACTTGATCCTTCGGAAGTCCTGATTTACCCGGTGGAAATGAGCGAAGAAAAAGATCTCTCGGCCGAAGTTATCCGCATCTCCTTATCTCTCAATCCTGAAATGCTCATCACTTTGGGAGCGAAAGCGACCCAGAAGATACTGAAGTCAAATGATCGGCTTTCGCAGATCCATGGCCAGTTTTTCGAGCGCAAGGTGGAAAATGAGGGCAGCCTCCAGATCGTTCCTCTCTTTCATCCTTCTATCATCGAAACCAATATCAGCATGAAGAAGACCACTTGGGCGGACATGCAGATAATCATGAAGCACCTGAAAAAAATTCCCTAAACCTGCGACCTTTCAGGATAAGATGTTGTTGGGTCAACTTCATTTCCAGGGATTCGGGAATAGATGCGAAAGACAGGATGTTTTCTCCTCTCATTATTGTGGGCACAGGCCTCGCTTGCCGCTATCCCAACCGTCAAAGTTCTCATCGCCAAATCACTTAAGCATGTAGTTCTCGAAGGCACTGATCTTCAGAAAACGATGCGCGGACAAAAGCGCCCGGAAAATTACCTGGGAAGAAAAAAAGTCTCATTTAACTGCGCTCCGGGAAAAGCATCATATCGTCTGCCGAAAAATCCGATCCTTGTAGCATCCCTCAGATCTCCCACCGGACTCATCTCTTGGGGAAAAAATAAGTATCAGGGCGAAATCCAATTACTGACAACGCCCGGTAGTGAATCGTGTGACCTCGTAAACGACATTCCGCTTGAGGCCTATCTCCGCACTCTTCTATCGAAGGAAATGAACGGCACGTGGCCACTGGAAGCCTTGAAGGCCCAGGCGGTTGCGGCACGGACTTATGCCTATGATCGCCTGTTGAAATCCGGCGGTCTCTTAGATACCAAAAAACTTTATCATCTCGAATCTTCTGAAAGAGACCAGGTCTCCGGATCATTCTTCGATGTGACCGAAAAAACTCTGCGCGCTTCACGGGAAACCGAAGGCGAAATTATCGTCGGACCTTCCGGAAAAGTTTCTCCGGCATTCTTCCATTCCAAGTGTGGCGGAAAAACACTTCGCCCGGATCAGGTCTGGGGTGGAGTGGAAGAGGGATATCGCTCGGTGAACTGTACTTTCTGCCAGAAAACGGGAATGAAAGACTGGTCTCAGAAAATTAAAAACAGAAATCTCACGGGCATGGTGGATAAAGTTCTTCGTCGTTATTATTCGGAAGAACTCCACGCCAGCGAACTGAAACTCATGCCGGATTCACTTCATAATTCTGAAATCCGTTTCTACGCAGGAGATCGCCTCCATATCGTCAAAAAGTCTTATCTGAGAAATCTCGCCGGACGCGAAATCCTTCCTTCAAACTATTTTGTGATGAACCAGAAAAATGGCGACATCACCGTCGAAGGCCAGGGGTATGGTCATGGTGTTGGACTTTGCCAACTCGGTGCACTTGAACTTGCGAAACGCGGATATGACTATCAGCAGATTCTCTCCTTCTATTTCCCACGTCACCGGATGAAGAAAGTTTACTGATATGAAAGGCTTTTTCCTCCTTCTCCTCATTTCATTTTCCATTGAGGCAAAAGTTGTTCTGATCGATCCCGGCCACGGCGGGGATGAGTCAGGTGCAGTCGGTTATTTCGATGCGAAGAAAACCCGGAGAGTTTACGAGAAAGATTTATCACTAAGACTTGCAAAACGCGTGAAGGATGAACTTTCAAAAACCACGACTGCTTATCTCACCCGGAGTCTTGATCGCCAGGTAAGCCTTCAGGAGCGCGCCGATCTCGCTGACATGGTGAAGGCAGATCTTTTTCTATCGATTCATTTCAATTCCTCTCCCAATCCGAAAGGACATGGATTTGAACTTTATTACCTCGATAACAATTCCAATGCGGCCGCAAGAAAAGTGGAGAACCACGAAAACCTGAACTTAAAAGGCGAGGAATTGGTAGTGAATCAGATTCTGGTTGATCTCGTGGTTCAGCAGACTGTTTCTCATTCGCGCGAACTCGCAGCGAAAGTTCACGAAAAAATAAAACCTGTCGTGAAACAACATAAAGTCATCGACCGCGGAATCAAGCCGGGACTTTTTTACGTTCTCGCTCTCTCGAAGCGGCCTGGTCTTTTAGTTGAAGCGGGATTCATTTCCAATCCCGGTGAACTCAGTATCATCAATCAGGAAAAATACATGAAAGACCTTGCTCACGCTATTGCAGCTGGAGTGCA
>JAYVHR010000427.1:0-2247 GCA_043771075.1 Bacteriovoracaceae bacterium | reverse complement strand
CTCAGATGGAACAAAGGAAGATACATTTTTAATATGCTTCTTGAAGAAGGTGCCATAAGTTCAGGGACTGATCTGAAAGGACAAACAATTGTCCATAAGGTATTGGTTCAGGGATTTGACGATCTCATTCCGGTCCTTAAAGAATACAATGCGAAGTTAAACATCCAGGACAATGAAGGTCTGACGGCACTCATGCTGGCCGCAAAAAATGGTTACGCAATTGGAGTCAAGGCCCTGGTCGATGCTGGAGCGGATAAGAGTATCAAGAACAGTGAAGGAAAAACTGCGTATGACCTGGGAGTGAATCTACTTCCAGAGGCAAGAAAGCTTCTGGTCCTTACAGAATCTGAAGGAATTGTGATTCAAGGTTCGGCCACTGGATGCTCCCCGCTTAAAATAAAAATCCCCATGAGCACTCCAACGAAGCTCACACTCAAAGCGGGTCGGGATACAAAATTCACAATGGTTCAGAGAAATCTTGGTATCAACATGGTCGCTGAACCCGGTGCGACGGCAACCCAAATTATCCGCTATGACGGAATGGGAACTTTTAAGTTCCAGTGCGGAATTGAAGGCGGATTACAAGTCACAGGACAAATCACCATTACGATGTGAATTCCTTAAGCTCCTTGCTGACTTCTGCAGGGAGCTATCTCTTTAGGCCAGAATTAATTTCCGGAACATTCAAAGTCACAGCTACTGTTTTGCAAATAATCCGAGGAGGATGAAATGCATAAACTGATACTTCTGACTCTTTTTGTCTCAACAACCTCATTTGCCCACACGCTAATGCTTCACAAGCATGTCACGAGTGGAAACGTACAACCTGAAGACAGTTTTACCAAAGACTGTAAGGTCTACCGGGAAGGCTTCGCTGTCATTCGTAAAAAGATGGGAACTCACCGCACTCGCATCCATTCTCACAATGTTTCTCAACGAAGAGTCCTTTTGATCAGGACCCTTCTTCGGCAGGCAAAAGACGGAACAATTGCAACCGTGGGCGCAACCTGCGACGGGGGTGATCAGTTGCTCCATGGATACTATAAAGGTAATGAGTTCATCCTCGATGTGAACGAAGACTGTGGTGAGCACAAGGTGAATCAGAGTCCGGCGACTCCTTTCCTTGCATCTCAAACCGAAAGTATCTGCGGATTTTAATGTCTTCCGCCGTGGGTCCTGCTTCTTGCAGGGCCCTGCGCTTTCATATTTCCTTAGAATAAACTTTTGAGATAGTGACCTGTGAAGCGCTAAAGTGTCACAGGAAGGGCCTTTCAAGCGTATTATGAGGAATATGAATAAAAAATTTTTGATTTCTTTTTTTATTTTCCTCTGTGCGATCTCATTCGCAGATGCCAAAACCGTTCGCCATGAACTTTCTATCACAAGAGGAAAGATTAACCTCAGCGGAAAGAAGGCCGTCGATTTTGCTCTCATGGTAAATGGCCAGATCCCCGCCCCTACACTCGAATACACCGAAGGTGATGAGGCGGAAATTGTTGTCAAAAACGATAGTGATGAAGATGAAGTCTCCATCCATTGGCACGGAATACTCCTCGATCCTTATATGGACGGGGTTCCTTATGTGAACACTCCTCCTATACTACCCGGAAAACAATTCACCTTTAAATTTAAGCTCCGGCAAAATGGCACGTACTGGTACCACTCACACACGAATGTCCAGGAACAGAAAGGCGTGTACGGGGCCATCGTTATTCATCCTAAAAAGCCCGAGATCAAATATGACAAAGATCTCGTGGTTGTTCTGAGTGACTGGTCCGATGAAAACCCCACTCAGATACTGAAAAATCTCAGAAAAGATGGCGACTATTACCTTTATAAAAAAGGAACCATGCGCTCGATGTGGGGTGCTTACAAAGCAAAGGCTTTAGGAAATTATTTTTATAATGAGTGGACCCGCATGGGAGGGATGGATTATTCCGATGTCGGATACGACGCGTTTCTTATCAATGGGAAAATGGATTCGAGCGTTTCGGAATTTAAACCTGGAGAAAAAGTCCGCGTACGTATCATCAATGCCGCCGCCTCGTCATACTTTCATATTTCCATGGGTGAATCTCCCATGAAAGTTATCTCTGCAGACGGCGTTGATCAAAAGCCGATCATGGCCAAAGAGATCCTTATTGGCATGGCGGAGACCTATGACATTCTCTACGAAGTCCCTGAAAATAAGAGTGTTGAATTGAGAGCGACTTCTCAGGACGGGACAGGATTCGCTTCGCTCTGGAT
>JAYVHR010000426.1:0-3741 GCA_043771075.1 Bacteriovoracaceae bacterium | reverse complement strand
CTTCGCCAGAATATCGAGGACGTAACTCTTACTGCCAATGCTGACAAGAAAGACTTCCTGAAGAAAAACAGTGAGCGCACAATTGAGCAGCTCGCGGATGATTCAAGAAGTAACCTCCCACCTGCTACATGGAAAGATGCAGCTAAAGGTGCTCATGGTTACCAGTACGAAGAGTCTGCTAAGTTCTGGGGAGTTTCTCCGACGTGTACAGTTCTTCCGGTTGACGGAAGAAACGGTGAAGGTCCGAAGAAAGTTCCTTGTGAGTTCCGTTATCCGAAGCCTCAGCCACTCATTCAGGTAGTCGATAAACTGATTGAGATGTCGAGACGCTAAGATGAAAATTATTACAACTCTCGCTATTCTCACGGTCTCTACTCTTTCCCTCGCCGGCGCGCCGGGGAAAGATGAGCAAGTCGATTCACTTCTCGCAGGCGGGAAGAAAATCACATCGCTGACTGAGATCACAAAAAGCGGTCTCAACAAGGCCGACAGTAAACTGGACGTCTGGTCCGGTTCTTACTGGCCTCAGTATCAGGGCTCAATTGCCGTGAGATACCTTGATCCAATGTTCCGCCCGATGGTTGAGCAGGAATACAAAGTTCAGTGGAAAGCTCACCACGAGCTTCGTGAAGCGAATCCCGTTTACTCGTGCACGAACACCGACAATCTTTCTCCCGCTGAAAAATACGACATGCTCGTTGGTGACCGTGAATTTACTCTCACTAAATATGCGTGGGATCTCGGAAAGAAAAATGGCGGAGAAGCATCAGGAAAAGTTCCCACCTGGCGCGGAATCTGCGACGGCTGGTCATCTGCTTCGCAAAAAATGCCAAGACCGGTTAAGGATGTCGTGATCAATGATCCCGATGGAAAACCAATCAGGTTCTTTCCGGAAGATATCAAAGCTCTTGGATCTCTCTTGTATGCGCGCGCGCAGTCTGCTCCGGCATTCCTCGGGAAACGCTGTCGCATGCCTCTGGGGGCCCTGTGCGGTGATATTAATCCGGCAACTTTTCACCTTGCACTCATTAACCGCGTGGGTGGAATGGGTCAGTCTTTCATTGCTGACATCGCTCCCGGAAGAGAAGTCTGGAACTATCCGGTAAAGGGTTACGAAGCAAAATTCTACAACGTCTTCACAGATGTTGAGTCAGCTGACTTCACGGCCGCGATGGAGTCATTCGACAAGAAGAAAAAATTTAAAAAACGTGAATCACGGCATCCGGAAACGGCCTATATCGTCGGTGTGAAAATGACGGTGAACTTCGCAGATATGCGTTTACCGTATACTGCTGAGGACAAGGTTCTCACTCAGACATTTACGTATGATCTCGAACTCAATGCCCGCATGGAAATAGTGGGTGGCGAGGGTGTCGGAAAACTTCCTGACTTTATCTGGGCACCGCTTGACCGCACTTATCCGCTCTCTCTTGCAGAAAAAAATCTCGGCGCACCAAATGAATCCTGGGATATCCCGAATCTCAGCCGGGAAAGTGCCATGGCGGGACAACCACTTTCGATGATCGTCCAGCGCCTCTTCGAAGCTTCAAAAAAATAAACTCTTAGTAGAGGCCCGTCGCAAGACGGGCCCTTACGAGTTCACCCACGATATAGCCAATGCCATACGGAGCTGAATCGTGCTCGGAAGCGGACTTGTGATCAAAACCTATTTTGTGAGTCCATTCGTGAGCGAGGTTCGCCGCCACGTTATCCACTGAATTGCCCTTGAAGAACTTCCAGTTGATATTGATCAAGTTGGTAGTTCCTGAAGTGTAACCGATCACCCGTGACCACGGCTTATTGTACAGCTTGAGGAAGAAGTTCATTTCATTCGGAGTGTTCTGCTGAAGAGTCTCGCGGCCCTCCATGAATTTTGCGTAAATGTCTTCATTAGAAAGTTTGTTATTAGAAGCAAAAGCGCGCTCGCCTTTCTTATTCTTAAAGTTAATCACTCTTTCCTTAAACTCCTCTGAGTTCACAACTTCTTCAAGGACCTTGAAAGCGGCATACATTTTGTCGCCTTTATCACCGTCAAAACCTGTGACCTGCATCGGTACCACCGTGAGCCTTCCGGTGCGGACAGAATCCGCTGAAACATGGCCTTTCTCGCCTTCCTGGAAGCTTTTCACAGGGACATTGAAGTCGGTGAAGCTCTCTTCAAACTGAGTCTCGTGAGAGACTGAAAAAGTGAGAAGAAGACCAAGTCCGAAAATCCATTTACCCATAAACCCATCCTTGAGAATGTCTGTGTAAAGGTCTCTTCGGACGGCTCGCCGGGGGGTTTGAGGAGGAGTTTCGGGGAGGGAAAAATCTACCGGGGGAGCTTGTGAAAAGTGTCAAAATCCGGGATAAAGCCCCAATGAAATTGCTACTTCTTCTCTCATTCATGAGCTCATACGCTTTCGCCAGACCGACTGTCCTGGTGAGCTATTTTGATCCATTCGGAAAGGCACCTTCTAATAATTCGGAAACGGTCGCGAGACTCATCCTCACGAAATCAAAATCGATGAATCTTCCGTTCGATATCAGGATCTGCGAAGTGCAGACGAAGTTCGATGTTTCGTTTGATGAATTAAAAGACTGCGTGAATGATCTTCCGGAAAAACCAATTCTGGTCGTGGGTCTCGGCGAAACCGGCTGCGAAATGAAAGTGGAACTCATGGCAAGAAATGTTGATCGCACTAAGGGCCCGGACAATGCCGGAGAAGAAAGAAGAAACACACCGATTGTTTCCGGCGCACCTCAGGCAGTTGGTTTCAAGTTTCCGCTTTCAGAGATGTACTGCGCGCTCAATTCCGCAGACAGAAAAGAAATCGCTATTTCCAACAACGCCGGAAGCTTCGTCTGTAACAACCTTGCTTACCAGACGGCATGGCTCGAGAGTGAACTGAATTTCGGATTCATCCACGTCCCCTCTCATTTCTGTAAGGATGTTCAGAGAAAAAATGACAAGATCTCAAATTCTCTTATCACCATGATCGACCGTGGAGTGGAAGCGAGCCTTCTAAACTCAGTTCTACCGCGACTGCCGGTAACCAGACCGGAACTCGAAGCACTGAGAGAGGCCAATCAAAATGATGAATGTATGAAGTCGTTCTACAAACAGGCAAAGGCCTGGGATGAGAAAACCCGCTGGAGTATTTTCACAGGGAATTAAGAAGCTTTTCCGCCATCACTAAGCTCACACGATAACCATTCTTGTAATATCCACCCAACATAGAGAAATTCCCGCTCTGAAGAAGATAAGGCTCACGCTTAGGACCTTTCTCACGGAGACCGGTGCGGATGATTGCCTGACGAAAGTCAGGCAGGGTGACCGCCACTCTCCGCGAGAGATTCTGATAAATTTCAAGGAGCTCTTTTTCCGGAGGAAGTTCCAGTCGCGATTCCCGCGTAGTGGATCCCACGAGCAGTGTTCCCTTCTCAGAATCATAAATGAGATTATCCCCTTCCAGCGTCAGGGAAAATGAATCTCCCAGCGAGACAGTGGAAAATTCCAGATAACAACCTTGAGCGGATTTTGAATTCTTTTTCTCAGGAAAGAGATTCTGCCAGAGATCGTTCTGGGTCCCGGTAGCAAAAATAATTTTGTCGGCAGAAAATTCTTTTCCATCCACGGTCGTAATATTTCCTTCATCAATTTTTGTGACGAAGGAATTGATCAACTGGATATCGAGAGATTTTTGAGATTCACATAATAACCAATTCAAATAATCACGAGGCCTGATGAGAAATGCAGAT
>JAYVHR010000425.1:0-6303 GCA_043771075.1 Bacteriovoracaceae bacterium | reverse complement strand
TTCAACGCAGAGAAATTGATCGGCTCTGAGACTTTCACATTTCCCTTGAGATCCATGCGCACCGGGGAGTCCGGGTCACCGAGAGTGAAACTCACCACTTTGAGAGCAGGAAAATTGTCGGAGTTAGTTTCAAGATAAAACTTCCGGACATTGAGAGCAGGAAGACTGAAGTTCTGCATGACGTTCTGGGCGGGAATTTTGAAGTCTTCGGACTTCGCCTTGATATCGAGGGCGGTGAGTTTCTGATTCATATCCAGCTGAACAAGAACATCAACAATGACTGATCCGCCAAGCTTCAGATTCCCCATGAGTCCTTCGAGACGGGAAAGAACAAGACGCTGGTCCACCATGCGGATCGTTTGGCCGCCGAAACCAAGCACGTAAAAAAGTTCCACCGGCTGGGCATTGTACTGAGTCTCAATTTTGAAAGGAATGCCTAAAGGAGAGAAGCTGATTAAGCGGAAACCAAGATTGAGATATGTGAGGCGGATAGGTGCGCCGGTTTTTCCGAGGCAACTGGCCGGAATAGTCACATCATCAATCACCATTTTCGGCAGGAAGAATTCAAAACGGACATCGTTGTAATCAAACGGACAGGCACCACCGGAAGCTTTCTTGATCTGCTCCTTCACCTTGTCACCGATTGGATAGTAAGAAACAAAAGAGAAGAAGAGGATGAAAATTAAAATGATGCCGAAGAAAAAACGACTGATGCGTGACTTATAGCTAATTTCTTCGAGTGAATGGATTTCCGAAGCTATGGCCATTATTCGCCCTCAGTAATCTGAATTGCAGCAAGATGAATCACTCGGAAGTTACCTATGAGAAGTCCTGAATCAGCGTTACGGGTGATAGTGACTTCACTGATTCTCATTTTCTCCTTACGGATAAGGCTCGTGAAAAGATTCATCAGCTCATCAGTGGAGAGGTTCGAGAAATTAAGGACGGCTTCGGTCTGGAAGATTTTCTCAGAAATATTTGTCGTATTAAATTCACCCCGGGAAATCTTGTTGGTATCAAGACCATTTCCGGCAATGGCATTCGAAACGCGGCTCATAAGCATTCCTTCAGAGTCGATCGGGCTCTGAGAAATAATCTCAGGACTGATCGCTGAAACTCCGCGACTCTGTCCGATAATTTCCTGCGTCTTGTTCATGATCGCGGTACGAAGTTCAAGATCATTTCTCACGCTCTGATTTTGCCACCAGAGAATGGAAAGAATGAGTGCGGGAATAAGGAAGAGCACCAGGATCACGCCCCCTTTCAGGAGCTTTTGCTGTTCTTCTTCGAGATTATTATAGAAATCAGTAAGGAGATTATAATTCGGAGTCGTCTTGAACTTGTCGATCTGTTCAAAGATCGCTTTGTCCATTCTCTTCATGTAAGGAACGTTTACATCATCCATCTCAGTTTCCTTGCGCAGTCATGGAAAGTTTTTTTCCTTTCTCATCGAGCTGGGTTTTCGAATCCGTGAGTCTTCCGGCATCAAGGGCAATCTGCAGAGACTTGAGATCTTTCAGGTCATCGGCTTCAAATTCAGCTGTCACAGTTCCTGCGATGTCGTTGCTATAACGGGTCATGGTCACATTCGGAAAATTAGCGATCGTCTGGCTCAAAGTCACCAGCGGAGAAAGGGCCTTGATTTCAACTGCTGACTGGAGAGTCGAAATTTCCTGTTTCACACTGCGGGCGCGTTTGTTCAGACTGTCGAGAATTGGTCTCGGATTCGTCGTGAGCTGGCGGCGCAGGCGGGGAGGAATAGCTAGTTCTTCATTCTTCATCGCAGCTGTTAAACGGGCATTAAGGGCAGCAATATCCCGCTGGATAAAAAATCTCTCAATCAGAAACGAAAGAGCAAAGAGCACAGTCACTGCAAATACCCTCCCACCAATGAAGGCCACTGAGTGAAGCGGGAATTCTGTAAGTGAAGCCTGGGCAAATCTTCCTGTGAGAAGATTGATGAAGCGGTTTTTCCGCTTGAATCCCATGGCAAGCATGTTCACCAGAGCAAATTTAGATTTGTTCTTGGCATTGATATCAACTTTTTCAGATTCAACTTTATCAAAGCTTTCAAGAAGCGAAACTTTCGTATCCCATTTCTCGGTGAAGTAGTTGGCGATGTTCTTCACGTTGGAAGTTCCGCCGCAGATGAAGACGTGATTGATGGAAAGGTTAAAGTTTACCTTGAAACCGATTTTCCAGCGGGAGAAATCAGAAACCAGAGGTGAGAAGACCTTATCCATTGAGCTTGCGAATTCTCTCTGCGCCTCATCGACTTCTCCGAACTGATTAGTCGTGAGGAAGAAGGCATTCTGGTGCTTATAGATTATCGCTTCTGTCGGATCAATCTTATAGGTTTCAGAAATCATCTCGTTGATATCATCTCCGCCAACATAGCTGACGTGAGTTGCGAGGAGTTTCGAATTGAAGAAGAAATACGCACGCGTTGTCTTGTGACCGAGATTCACTACGCAGAAGGGGCCGGCAATCGCATTCTGGTGGAAATAGTTTTCCATCACCGATGATTCAGTTGTCAGGACCGATGGAAGAATATCTTTTTCTCTCAGGAGATTGTAGTAGGTCTCAAAATCAGATTCGCGGATGAGTTCAACGAGTGCTGTGTGTGTATTTTTCTGACTTTCCATCCGGTAGGCATAATGAATTTCAGAAAGCGAATAGGGAATGTCTTCTTCAAGCTGGAAGGGAAGCATGAGATCTGCTTTCTTCTTATTCTTAACCGGGAGATTGAGAAATCTCGTCGTCATGAGTTCAGAATCGGCCTGATAAATGAGACGGGTATCAGGTCGCGCAGTATTCGCGATAATATCCTGAACGATATTCATCTGGGCATCACGGACGGGCATCCCCGGATGATCCTCGAGATAATCCGAGATAATGACTTCACTCATGTCGACGTGGGAGATTTTCCTGCGGTCAACGAAAGATGAAATGTACTTGATGCTATAAGATCCGATGTCTAACGCCAGAATATGCATAATGTTATTTTAGCGTAATTTTCTCAGCTTACACCAGAAATTCGTTAGTTGATCTGAAGCTCGATGATTCGCGGCTCGAGTAATTGAGTGTTTTGCGCGGGCGCGGTCGCGGGTGGTGTTGAGGCGGGTGGCTGTGTTGCTGGCGGTTGAGCAGGAGGTGGCTGGGCCGCTTGCTCCTGTTTCGGAAGAATGACGGTGGCCACAAGAGTATAAGTGGAACGATTGAAAATTCCCTCGGAGATTACCTGAAATAGATTGGGGTTGGAGCCGAATGAAATTCCTTTTTTCTGGAACATTTCAATCCGGGCATCGAAGTCGGTATCAGAAATAATCCGTTCCTGGTCTACGAAGTATTTTTTCAGGTCGCCGACAGAATTAAAAAATTTCGGATTCACAGGGTCATCGCGATAAAGGAAAAATTCCTTCATATCATCATCCGATAAGCGGGGAATCAGGATGCGGAGAAAGTTCGCAGTGATTTTATTGAGATCAATCTGCGTCGTGGGATAAACACTGAACTCATTCTTAATAAGTTCGATTAACTGGTCATCCCAACCAGGAACTGCATAAATTTCAGAGGTGGATGTCATAGGACCAAACTTCGGAGTCATCGGAAGTTTCTGAAAAACAGACTCAGATTCACCGAAATTGGGATCGCGGTTAGATGTTCCGAAATCGGACATGTAAAATTTCAGGTTCGTGAAAAGATCCTGATAATTGATTGAACCGTAACGGTCATTAAAGGCATCATCTTTTTCTTTTTTCTCATCCACGAGTTTTTTCATGGTCATGAATAGTGCCTGATCAACTGAAAAGTCCGTCTGATTTGTCAGATCCTTTGTGGCCGAGGCTTCATATTCATCGTCCTCAGTTGTTTCCGTCGCCGCTTGCAGGGCAATCTTTTGCATGTCGATCCTGAGCATGTTGAGATTCAGGCGATTGGAGATATTCTGAACTGTGACCCGTATTTCCCCGTCAATGAGACTTTCTTTGGTGAATTTGTCGACGGTGTCCTTGAAGGCGCGCCCGGATCCCGGCATGGTGGGAATAGGATAAATGTAAGGCACTTCCCACAACTGGTTTAAAAGTTGCGCCGGTACTGTCTGAGAAAGATTTTTACTCTGGACCGTATTGTAGGCCTCTTTGTAGAGACGCAGACGGGTGATTGCCATCTGCAGACCCGATTCAGCGAGAAGTTTTGCCTGAGAGCGGTCGAGAATATTCGTGGCCTTGAGGCGCGAGATTTTTGAATCAAAAGTAAAATCACCATAAATCGCCATGAGAATAATGATCGAAGTCATGATCATCATGAGAGCAATACCGCGCTGATTGGCGAGAATCTGTTTCATATCTCGTCATCCTCAGCTGGTGGTGTGGTGACCGGCGGCTGTCCGGTTGTTCCCGGGGCGGTAGTGGTCGGTGTGTCCTGTGGAATAACCATAGGCCAGTGATTCCGGAAAATTCTCTCAGCTGAACGCTTCACACCTTGCGAGTCGTACCAGGTGATAAAAAGTTTTACTCCCCGGATAACGGAGTCGCCATTCTGGATTGTGCGGAGGTTATTTTCCCATTTCTTCCTCTGATAATCCCAGAAGGAGAATTCCAGACTTTCCACATTCTCTAGGAGAACAGCACCTTTCAGATTTTCGATGTCAATGCGTTTAGTTCCCCATGGATCATTTGGGTCAAACCAGCGCGTGAGATTTTTCAGTGATTTTGGAATTTCCGCTTTCTGGTCTTCCTGATCTTTAATCTGTTCAGCTGTCATGTCGGTGAGGCCATATCTCACCCAGGCAAAACTAGATTGGCGGACGTTTTCGGTCTTCCGGCGATTGGAGGCCGTGAGGAATTCAAAAATATTTTTTTCAGGCGAATAGAAACGCGGAATCGGAAGTCCTTCCTTCGAGAGTGCGGAGAAGTGTTCGTTCTGCTGCATTCTCTCGGCGACCTGTTCGTAATACATCTGAAGTTGTGGGTTCGCCTGGGCGGCAGGTTGACCTGCAGGAGCAGGGGCATCGGGCTGGCCATCTCCATTGGTATCAGTGACAGCGGCACCAACAGCAGGAGCATTGCCCGCCTGAAGATTCATGACTGTGGAAAAATAAAGCGGGGAGTAGATCTGACTGAAGTCCCAGTCAAAGCGTGAGAGTGCTGACTCAATTGCGAGATTGTTTTTATTCATCTCGGTCGTGCGTTCTTTCGTTCCGATGGCGTTGTCGGTGATCGAAATTACGCCAATCGTAATGAATGCAAGAAGTGTGATGGCGATGAGAATTTCAAGGAGTGTGAACCCCTTTTGATTTTTACATGCCCACATTGATCTGCACCTTTTCATTATAATTGGTGAGATAGGTGGAGAGTGACCAGGAATACTTTGTTTCCTTGTTGGTCACAGTCACGCGGGCCTGCCAGATAATCTTTTCAATATTCTTACGAAGTTCTTCGAAAACCAATTTCTCAATGCCGGCGTTGTTCTGATTTCTTGAACCGCCTTCCTCGTTATAATAATTTCCTTCGTAAGCTTCAGAGGCTTCCTCAGAAGCTCCGCCCTTGGAACCCATGAGGGCACCAAAATCAGGAATAGTGAGTTTTTTGATTTCGAGCGTGTATTCGTATCCCGTGAAAGCAGATTCAGTAAAAGTTTTCGTTTCTTTCAATCCGCTCGTACTCAGGTTTTCAAATTTCGGGGGTTCGAGATAGAGCTCGTTGATTTTTCTCTCACAGAGAGACTGGAGGAGAAGTTGTTCTTCGGAAAGGGTGGAATCGGTAACGTTATAGCCGGTGGACGTAAGAAACGCAGTCACGAACAGACTAAAAAGGACAAACGCAATCATCACCTCAAGGAGGGAGAAACCCCGCTCAGAAATACGACTCATTTGCCGGTCCACTCTTTATATACCTCGTCCATTCTAGTTTGGAGTACATCTTCCAGTTTCGCAACCCGCTTGGGATCGAGAATCTCGTAAGTGGAATTTGTTTCTGAGAGGAATGGCTCAACTTCAAGCCAGGCGATCTCCTCAGTCGTTGAGAAGAAGATGAGAGCGCCATCTTTCTCGCCGGTCGGATAGAAATAGATACTCGCTTCACCGCCCGTTATAAGCTTTTTCTGAGAAGAGCTTGCTACTCCGAGAATCGTCACTTCCTCTGACAACTCCACTTTGAAGTCTTCGAATTCCTCAACCTTGGTGAATTGCTTATCGATGAAAGAGAGTTTGTCCTTTTCATCTTTTTCTTCAGCTAGAGACTTTACGGATTTCTCCGGCATATCGGGGAGAGGCATATTGCCGGATGGCCCGTATTCCACAGT
>JAYVHR010000424.1:0-8630 GCA_043771075.1 Bacteriovoracaceae bacterium | reverse complement strand
CTCAGAAATTTAACTGTGTGATATTTTTTTAAATCCTTGTGACATGTTTCCAGGAATTCCGCAGGATCAATCCCATCCCGGGAAAGGAATCCATGCATGCCATGTGACCAGGCATTCCGGGGACGGCCATTATCGCAGACTAAAACTTTTCTGAGACATCTTCCCAAAATGAGAGCGGCGGAGAGACCCGCAGGTCCTCCGCCTATGATTATCGCATCAAACATTATTGAAGGATGTCCCTGAACTCTCTGGACGATCTCATCTCTTTGACTTTAGTTTCGTATTCTTTCCACAGAAGTTTCATCCGGCTCTTTTTCCCGGTATCAAGATGATAAACTTCATCGAGTTCTTTTCTCAGCTCAGGCAGAACGCGGGCGACTTTTTCCAGTTCCGTTTTCATTTCGTTGACTTTCATGTGTCCCTCCTGGGGTTGGTGAAATTTTAAAGAAGGGGGGAGGGTCAAGTCATACGCTCTGTGATAAGATAATTTCATGTCGAAAACGCTCACGTTCTATTTCCCCTTAAAAGTTTCCGAGCTCGATGCTCTGGTTGCGGCATTTCAGAAAGAATTCGATGAGATGATCAACGATAACTTTGCAGAAGATGAAATGGAGCTGGTGGAAAAAAAGCTGGATGCTCTTGCTGCGGTCTATGTCGGCCCGATTCTTTCAGAATTATCTTTTGATGATTTTGAGGCGGATGAATCCCTGCGTGAATTCTTTAATTTCTGTAGAAGTTCACTGCTCCTGGAAAACGTGCCCTATCTTGAATCAAATCCCTTTCAGGTGACGTGGCTTCAGATGTTTCTGGGCCGCATGAGTCACTTCCTGGCGGATAAGGGAAATCTCTCGGCCCTCCTGGCAAAAGAAATTTTTCTGAGTGAGCTCGGCAAACTGAAAAACATGGATGGACTCATTAAGGTGGACAAGCCGAAGGTGGCCCCGCTTCAGCATGGATTGAAAGCACCTATTCTTCCTATCGATTTTCTGATCATTGATGTTTATAAGGAGCTCGAGCGCATCCGCGAAAGCGGCATGATACTTGTGGTACTGGAACAGGTGGCGGACAGGGAAAAAGTGAGACGCCTCTTTGTTATCATGAAAGAGGGGAAGCTCGATGCTCACTCTCTTCTCAGTCTTTCCGGACTTATTCCCAAGGATTTCGACGATAACCTCGAGAAGCTCAAGTTCATTCTGAAAAAGATATAGGTCATTACCTATGTTAATTATCTATTTCTATACATTTTAACTAATCCCGGAAAGTCGTATAAAGATCTCACAAGGAGATACTTATGGAACAGACTTCCGGCCGACGTGCTTTTATCACTAAGGGACTTGCTGCTGTGGCAGCGGCCACTCTCGTAAAGTCAGCGATGGGGGAATCGTGTCCCGTACTGACTCCTCCGCAAACTTCCGGACCTTTTTATCCGGGGGAGCGTGAATTCGGACAGGACGTGGATCTCACCCGTGTTCCGGGTTCATCCCGCCGTGCTGAAGGCGAAGTGATTTATGTGAAAGGCCGCGTGGTCGATCATCTTTGCCGTCCGGTGGCCAATGCCAATGTCGAAATCTGGCAGGCGTGCGCTTCTGGCCGCTATAACAGCCCGAAAGATCCGAACACCGCTAAGCTTGATCCGAATTTCAGATACTGGGCAGAAACATTCACCAACGAGAAAGGTGAGTATATGTTCAAGACGATTGTACCGGGTGTTTATCCAGCGGATGAAAAATGGGATCGTCCTCCGCACATTCACTTTCGGGTGGCGAAGACTGGCTTTAAGGATCTCGTGACCCAGATGTATTTTAAAGATCATCCTTTGAATGATCTCGATTTAATTCTTCTCGATATTCCGGGAGAACAGAGAGACACCGTGATCGTTGACTTTGATATTTCGGTCCCGGGATTTGAACCCGGCACGAAGACAGGATTTTTTGAGATAGTCCTGAGACCAGTGAGACAGTAACAATAAAACGGGGATCCAGATGGATCCCCAATTTATAAACGATTATTTTGGTTCAACAACTGTTCCCGCAAAAAGAACGGTTTCAGATTTCTTCTCCACAATCGCAAAGTGGAAAGGGCGATCAACCACGAAATTCAGTGACGGCTGAGGGCGGACACTAGTCGTCCGTACACCACCAACAATAGTCACGGCCGCTGCTTTCACACCTTTTTCATCAAGCTCAATCCGGCTGTTCTGGCGAATGAGCCCGACTTTACTCGCCAGAGATTCCGGCGTCTGCATCACAGAGAAGTCAGCAAGATCACTGAAGAGGAAATCCATTCCCATGGCCTCAGTCAGTTTATCGCCGTCTTTCATTTCGACACTGGTATCGAAGCTGAACTTAGGCATTGTCACCCGCGCGAGTTCTCTATTCGAAGCAAGAAGAGCGCGCATTTTTTTGAAAGCTTTAGCATCAAAGAATGCTGACTGCGAATCCTGAAGTGCGACACCTTCCGAAGGAAGATAAATCACCATTTCAAGTTCCGGAGCTCCTGCGACTCTAGCAAACGGAAGAGTTGCCACTTCCGCACCATTGACTTCAGCATGTCCGATACCCTGCAGGCCCGAGATCATCGGCACTTTCATCGTTTTATTGTTCAGACCATGGAAAGCAGGTGAAGAGTCACCCATGTTATAAAACGGCTCTACCCATGAGGCTTCCATATAAGTTGCGTTCATCACGACCCACAACATGTCCTGGAGAACATCGAGCTCGATGATTTTCTTCACAAGTCCGAAAGTTTTCTTATCGGCCCAGCCATTGATCGTATCAACCGCTGATTGCTTGCGGAAATCGGCAGTGAATACCTCCGCATTGTAATACTCAACTGCTGTCTTACGGAATGTAGAGCTGAATACGTAATGGGCGTGATCAGTGGCACCATTCGTGTTCCAGATACTGTTATTGATAGAAACCTTAACTGCTTTTTCTTTCTCATTCGAGAAGTTGAGAGATTTTACCAGTGACTGTGAGGCCACGTTAAATTTCTCCATCCGGTCACCGAGGAGTGTTTCCAGTTCTTCGCGTGTTCCCGCATTAGTCCCGTTTCCTGCGAGCATTACTGCCTGAGAAAGCGAGAGGGGCGAAATCATGAAGTTCTTCTCTTTGGTCACTTCCTGAGAAGCTTTCAGTGCGAGCTTAAGCCCCAGGCGATTGGTTGTTTCAACCGCCGTGTTGGCAAAAGCATTCATCATCACGAGACCAGAGGCCAGTGCGATAATTGTTTTCATATTAAAACTCGATGCCGTCGTTAACGATCGTCACTTTACCCGGTGAAGAAACGAGAACAGTTTCTTTCAGAACCTGTGCCTGGATACAACGGATGAGTTCTGACTTCGGGTGACGTTTTACGTGAACGTCAGTGTGGATTTCGTTATTTCCCCAGACTTCAATGCGGCTGTGGACAACTGTATCAGCGCAACCGATCACAGCTTCCATCTGAACAATTGAACCGAAACCCATACACTGGGCACCAGCTGGAATTGTACTCGGGCACATCGGCGACACTTTCGTGATTTTAAATTTCGCTGAGTAAAAATCAGGAATATGGTTCTGGGCCGAAACAGCGGACATGTTAAAGAGAACAGTTAAAGCGATGAGAGTTTTCATTGGGTGATCCTTATGATTGTTGAATTAATGAATTTGTTCGTTAGAGATTTCGAGTTTGTTTCCATGGAGTTCCGGAAGCGTAATCGTCTTTCTGATGGTGTTGGCACGATTGCACATAACCCGGATGGAATCAGAATCAGAGCGGACTACAGATACTGCGCGAAGAGTAGGGACGAGAGTGTCAGTCGCCAGTTCGAAATGGCTGAAGATCATCTTGTCGAGGCAACCGATCGTCGCAGAAACTGTCACTGTTCCGCCAAGGGCCATGCACGACATCTGACCTGGCTTCGGAGGTGGACACATAGGTGCCACTTTTTCCACGCGGAATTCCGCTGTTGTAAAGACGATTTCGCCGGCAAAAGAATTAAAAGAAAGAAGGCCAAGGGCCATGAGCCCGATCATTGTTTTCATACTCACTCCTGTGTGTGTGTTAGTCGAGGCGGAAAATAATGTAGATTTTGGATAATTGATAATTATTTATTGCGACCTTTATCCATAAGCTGTACTTATGGATGAGAAACCGAGGTGAATATGCAGATCCGTGGACTGAATTTAAACAGCTTAGTGGTCTTTTCTAGTGTCTACCGTAGTGCCAGCATGACTCTGGCAGCGAAGGAATTGGGGATGACCCAGCCGGGAGTCACCCAACATATCAGAAATCTTGAGACACTCTTAAACGTGGAATTTTTTCATCGTTTAGGGAAAAGGCTTATTCCCACTAAGGAAGCGGAGGCTTTTCATCTGGGGCTTTCAGAAAATCTCGAGTCGATTGAAAATCTCCTGGTGACCCTCACCAAAAAAGACCGGCAGTTCGCAGGGATAGTCCGGATCGGCGTGCCGATTGAATTCGGTAACACCATTATTCTGCCCAAGCTCTCGCGCATCCGGAGTAAGTTCCCACAGGTTCAGTTTCATATTACCTATGGTCTTGCCCATGAACTCAATTCTCTCATCCTGGAAGGAAAGCTCGATTTCGCTTTCATGGATCACTACGCCTCAAATCCTGCCATCAAGCGCGAAGTGGTCTATCACGAGAATCTCATTCTCTGCTGCTCGAAGGAATATGCAGAGATGGTGGGAACAACGAAAAAGAAAGAGCGGAACTTTTTTGAATCCCTGAGCTACGTGGATTATCAGCCGGGCGAAGCGATCCTGCGTGACTGGTTTGAACGGGCCTATGGGTTCAAGAAAATGAAACTGCCGGTGGCGAGTTACTGCTTTGATGTTCAGGGGATTGCGACTCTCGTGAAAAACTCAATGGGTGTGGGCATTTTACCGGAGCACGTTTTTTCGCGGAATAAAGATCTTCATCAATTTAAACCGCGGGTAGGAGTGGTCAACAATCCCATCAGTCTTGCTTATCTCGAGCAGAGATGGAATGTACCGCTTAACCAGTTCGTGATCACCATGCTCAAAGACAGTTTCTAAGTATGCTGGAACCCTTAGGTGACTAGTTTCTTGCGGATCTGGATGTAGGCCCACCAACAAAGAACCACACTTTGCAGAACAAGAATTCCCCCGTGGATCACAAATGTCCGCAGGATGTCCTGATTCCAGAAGATGGACTGGGCCAGTCTCACACCATGAATGAGAGGAAATAATTCCGCCGCCCATCTCACCGGGGTTGCCATCTCAGCTATCGGAAAGAAAATGCCCGACAGAAAATATAAGGGAGCAATCAGGAAAGAATAAACCGTCTGAAACTGATTGATGTTTTTTACCAGCGAAGTTGATAATAATCCCATCGCTCCACACGGAAGTGCGACCAGAAATCCCACGATGCCGAGAATGGGAATATAAAAGGGATTGGCCATGAGGCCGAAGCACGCAAGAAAAAGCGAAACACCGACTGCCATCACGGCACCTTTTAGACCAACCCAGATCATCTCACCCAAAACTACTTCCCGGATTCCGATGGGAGTTGCGAGCATTGCCTTGAAAACATTTTCGTAGGCCATGCGGACAAAAAATCCATAACTCGATTCAAAAAATGAAGTAAAAAGAGAAGTTGCAATCACGAGCCCTGGTGCCAGGTACTGCATGTAAGTCATGCCCTGAATGTTTGTAAGATATCCCCCAAGACCTAAACCCAGAGACACCATGATGAGTGCGGGGTCCGCGACGGTAGGAGAAATATTGGCGATCAGATCTTTCTTGTAGACCATCCAGTTGCGGCGGGTGATGTGAAAAGCGAGGGTAAGAGTTTCACGCATCGACGGATAGCTCCTTCCCGGTGAGTTTCAGGAATACATCTTCCAGATTGGCGGGCCGGAGCTGAAGGGCCTCCACTTCCGACCGAAGGAGATCTGCCATTTTCGGCGCGCGAAGATAAATCCCGGAAGCATCTTCGAGATAAGTATATTTATTCTCATCCGCGAATTTCTGAAGCTTTTCTTTTGCACCGGAATTGTAAATTCCCACATAACCAGGAGTGTGTTCCTGAATGAGTGTCTGAGGAGAACCTTCGCCGGAAATCTGTCCCTTGTTCATAATCACAAGGCGGTTACAGAGAACTTCAGCTTCATGCATGTAATGAGTGGTCAGAACAATTGTTGTTCCTCCCTGATGAAGCTCATTTACTTTTCCCCAAAGGAGATGCCTTACTGCCGGATCAAGTCCGGTCGTCGGCTCATCGAGAATTAAAAGTTCCGGCTTACCGAGGAGCGCACGCACAAAAACAAGTCGTCTTTTCATTCCGCCGGAAAGAGCAAGAATGGGCTCATCTTTTTTGTGAGCAATATTCATATACTCAAGAAGATCCATCACGCGCTTTAATCGCTCATGCGAAGGGACGCCGATGAAAGCGCTGTAGATCATCATGTTTTCCATGACGGAGAGACTTTCATCGAGCGCATTTTCCTGGGTCACAACTCCCATGCGCTTTTTAATCTGACGGCTGTCTTTTTTGGGGTCGAGATTGAATACAGTTAGGTTTCCGCCCGTTCTTTCCACTGCACCATAAGTCATTCCGATGAATGTGGATTTACCGGCGCCATTCGGACCAAGAAGGCCAAAGCATTCGCCTTGTTTGATTTCCAGCGACAGATTATCCACTGCGCAGAAGTCACCAAATTTTTTTTGAAGAGAATTGGCCCTTATCATGGGTTAAATCATCACAGGGCCTGTGTTTTCTGGCAATTGGTTGCGGTATAAATTGTCTCTTTCTCTTTCTTTGGGCATAATCAGGCCAATTATAAAGGACTTTTTACCTATGAGTACTGACGCCGAACTTTCCTGGAATGATCTGAAACTGACTGACGAAATGCTGAAACTCATCGAGGCAGCAGGATACAAGGCCCCGTCACCGGTTCAGGTGCAGGCCATTCCGCTCGTGATGGAAGGAAATGATGTTCTCGTTTCTTCACCTACCGGAAGCGGTAAGACAGCAGCGTTCGTCATTCCGGTCGTAGAAAAATGGAAAGGAAAAAACGGAACATATATTCTCGCACTCAGTCCAACTCGTGAAATCGCTCAGCAAACCGGTGCCATTTTCGAGCAGTTCGGCGCTCCACTGGGACTGAAAACGGTTGTCTGTATCGGTGGCGCTTCTATTCCTGTTGAAAAAGAGGCCCTCTCAAGTTCTCCTCATATTATCGTTGCAACTCCCGGCAGACTTTGTGATCACCTCGAGCGCGGAAACGTGTGGCTCGATTTCATCCAGTGCCTGATTTTTGATGAAGCTGACAGAATGCTCGACATGGGATTCTCCGGACAGATTGATAAGATCACCGAAGTTCTTCCGAAAGAACGCCAGACACTTATGTTCTCCGCAACGTTTGCTCCGGCCGTCGAGAAACTCGCCCGCAATTGCATGATCACTCCGAAAACTGTCGCGATCGCAAAAACGATTGAATCAACTCCGAAGATCGATCAGGTTCTCCACTGGGTGGATGAACGTGGTAAGGCACGTCTCCTGAAAAAAATTGTCCGAGAAGAAACCGGTACAGTGATCATCTTCACCAATGCCAAGGAACGAGTGTTCCAGGTCTGGCGGGAACTCATTGACGATAAATCAATCGAAGCTTGTTACATTCATTCCGATATTCCTCAGTCTCAGAGAGAAGCCGCAATTACCGATTTTAAATCCGGTAAGTATCGCGTTCTCGTTGCTACCGATGTTGTCGGTCGCGGAATTGATGTTGATGATGTTTCTCACGTCGTGAATTACGATGTGCCGAAAGAAGCAGAAGATTACATTCACAGAATTGGAAGAACCGGTCGTCGCGGAAAAACAGGTATTGCGACAACATTCGCCATTCCCGGGAAAGACAACCGCACGATTGATGAAATTGCTAAACTCCGTGGAGTCTTAACTCCCGATAAGCCTGAGCGTGATGAACGTGATCAGCAAACTTCCGGCGGCAGACCTCAGCAGGGGGGAAGACCACAACAAGGTGGAAGGCCGCAACAGGGCGGAAGGCCGCAACAGGGCGGAAGGCCTCAGCAAGGCGGAAGATCAGACAATCACTCTCGCGATGGTCAGAGACCGCGTAATGACGGTCCTCGTGAACAACGTCCGAGAAATCCTGAGCAGCGTCCGATGAGTGAACAACGTCCGCGCAGAAATGATCAAATGCCGCGTGAGCATAAACCGCAAGCTGCGACGACTCCTGTTCAGGCGCCAGTGCCGCAGAAGTCATTGGGAATTGTTGGTTGGATTAAAGGTCTCTTCGGGAAATCCTAGAGACGGTTTAGTTGAGCGATGGCCTGAGGAATAAGACTCAAATTATTCTTCACGGCCCTGATCATTTTCACGCCATCCACTTGCTTCATCCGACCCGCTTTCATCTTGTCACAAATCGCCTCTTCAAGCGTGTCCGTTTGCGAATAGATAGTCACATGCTGTGGCCAGAGATTGTTGGTCTGGTTACTGCCACCCATGCAAAGGGGAATGTAGTGATCAATTTTATAATCTGCGCGTGTATTGGAAGGAAGTAAGTAGCCGAGTCTTCTGTAAGCGACAAAAATATCATTTTTCGTAGATGTAGCAACATCACGTTCGCAATAAGGAATCTG
>JAYVHR010000423.1:0-7099 GCA_043771075.1 Bacteriovoracaceae bacterium | reverse complement strand
ACAAGACTTCTTCCTTCTGACGTAAAAATTGAAGCGGGAGATATTCTTGTCAGCTATGACGGGATGACCCCGGCTGAAGCACTTGCCGGCAAGATACCTACTTCCTACGGCGCAAATCCGGCCGCTATCAAGCGTGACACTGTAACTGCACTCGGAATGATCTCCCACAAATATAATTTTATTCCTGCAAACGATAGCGTGACTCTGACTCTGAAAGACAAGGCCGGAAACTTAAAGACGATGACTATTCCATGGATTGTAAAAAGTCTTGATACCTGTGTGAATCCACCAGCAGAAACAACTACTGGTGATAAAGGGGCGAAGGATTTCCAGAACGATTACAACGCCACTCACAGGAAAGCGAAAAGAAAATTCCATTTCAAAGCTCCCGGTGATCTGATCGATTCGAAAGAACCAATTCTTCGCTACAAGATGATTAATAATGAGTACGGTTCATTCGGTTATATCCGCCTTGACAGTTTTGTTCCGGAAGAACTTTCAACAACTCAGACAGTAGCTGAAATCAAGCGCATCCTCGAAGGTCCGCTCATGAAGGCAGAAGGCTTGATTGTCGATCTGAGAAGTAATGGTGGCGGGCAGATTTATCTCGGCGAAGCGATGGTGCAACTCCTCAATCCTAAAAATACTGTTCCCCTGAATTTTGCTCTCAAGAACTCAGCTCCCAACAGATTCTTCTGGGAAACGTCTGATCCCCAGACTCCATTTGCTGTGGAACTGAAAAAAGCCGAAGCCGAAGGCCGCGCCTATACAACTCCGATTCCGCTGAACTCTCCAGAGAGTCTCAACAGTCTCGGTCAATCCATCCTGAAACCAATTGCCGTGTTCATCAATGCTTCATGCTACTCAACCTGCGATATGTTTACTGCTTCTATGCAGGATCTCGGCGCAGGAATTATCGTAGGAGAAGATCCAAATACAGGTGCAGGTGGGGCCAACAACTGGCAGCACGCAAGTATTATCGACAGTCTTCCTGAAACGAACCTCGGTCAATTCAAGAAACTTCCCGGTGGAGTTGGTATCGGATTCTCTTATCGTCAGACATCACGTACCGGAACACACGCGGGCGAAGTCATTGAAGATGTCGGTGTAAAAGCAGACATGATTGTGGAGGCGACGACTGAAGATCTCGATACCAGTGAAGCGCAGCTCAGAGCAATTACCCGTAAGCTTGCTGAAGAATCTTTAAAGTTCCGTTCATCAGTCCAGATGAAAATCGCATCTCCGGATGTTAAAATCGGCCAGCGCCCATCTGTCTTCATGAAATGGGAAGAAACAACTTCCATTGATATCCGTGAAAATGGTCTTAATAAAGGAAGCATTGATATCGAAGCTTCAAATACCGAAGGGCGCGAGATCGTCATCCCTGATTTTATTTCAACTTCTTCGACTGAACAGAAATTCATTGAGCTTATCGGTCGCGCTGACGGGAAGAAAGTCTGGAGAAAAGTACTGAATCTCAGAACGATCCCGGACTCAATTTCTCTCTCTGCCGCAAAACCGCTGGTGATGGACTTTTCTCAGGGAATGAAACCGCTGGTTGTTTACAATAATAATTCTTCAGCTGATAAAGGCTGGAAAATCAAGAACGGCAAACTTCTGATTTCTGAATCAGGAAACTACGCTTCGAACATTCATTCGACGGCAACAATTTTTGCCAAAGTCCAGGACGCCACGACTGTAAACTTCCGTGCTTCGAATAATACGGAAGAAAACTATGACTATTTCGATGTCTATGTCGTTTCAAACGGTGAGGTTTCTGCAGCCAAAATCTCTTTGTCAGGTCCGATTGATGCAAAAGATTATTCAGTAGATCTGACTCCATACAAAGGTAAGGAGATTGAGATTCGTTTTCAATTTACCAGTGATGGGAACACCGAAGGAACCGGTCCTATTATAGAGTCGATAGAAATTAAGTAAGCGGACAATGCCCTTTCAGATTCATGAAAGGGCGTTCCATTTCCTGGAAGATAGAATCAAAATCCTGATACTCATCTAGTTTTCTAATTTCAAAATATTTTTGCTTCATCGACTTCCCGAAGAGATTTATGCCCTCTTCATTGCAGTCATGCAATCTTGCGTAAGCCGCGAGATACTCCCCGCTACCCTTCGCCATATCCTGCTGAAGATAATTCAGGTTCTGGGCAATGAATGTCTTCCGGACTTTCTCCACTTCTCCCACCAGTGAGCATTCGCCCCACGAAGAAAGAAACTGCGTGGAAGAAACTCCGACATTTGAAACGGTCGTGGATAACATTTCGAGTAGTCCTCCTCCACTTCCTGTAACCGGTGAGGCGCTATTGCATCTTGACCAGTTAAAGGCATGAGCGGAGGTTGAAAAGACAACGAGGGCGAGAAGGATGATTTTCATGAAATAATTGTGCGACGACGGGCGGGACTTGAGCAACAAAAAAGAGGGGCCCTTTTCAGGGCCCCTCTTCCGAAGTTTTACTTCTTTTTCACTTTGATGTTTTCGTAGAGCTTCTCAGTCTGAGGCTTCTTCGCATTCAAGATATCTCCCTGAATCTTAGATGGAATCTTCAACTGAAGCTTCATGGCCAGTTTGCTGCTGCTGAAGAGCCCGCCGCCGCTGAGTGAGCCGGTAACTAGGTCTTTCAGATTCAGAACCATGAGGTCTTTGTTTTCAGATTTCTTCAGTTCAACTCTCACCCCTGGATATTTATCCTGGAGTTTCGCTACTTCTTTACCTTTGTTCGTCATAAGGAAGTCGAGTTCGCCCTTACGGACGGCCCCTGCTTCAGTCGGAAGAATTTTACCAAAGAGAACTGAGAGAAGGTTTGTCTTCTTATCAAGAATCGCTGATTCAATCGCCGGGAACTCAACCACTTCGCTTACTGCATTCTGAAGCTCGATGGAAATTTCTCCATCGACTTTGATTTCTTTTTCACCCTCAGCGCGGATCTTAGCTTCTTTCTTCTTCAGGATAACGAGCATCTTCGGTTCAGAAGAGAGTCTGATCACTGGTTCAAACGCAGTCCCTTTAGCATTCGGAACGAGAGTCACGATAGCGCCGAACTCTTCTAGGAGACCATTCGTTTTGAAAGTTACGTTGATGTTCGCAGAAACTTTCTTCTCGATTTCTTTGTCTTCGTATTTAGTTTCCATGCATGCATAAGACTCAGCTCTGTAAGCAGTTTCGTTTCCGCAGACTTCTTCAGTGTATGGAATCTGATTACATTCGTTGTGAGCAGGAATTGTATGGCAGGCCTGTCTTGGAACGTTTTCACACTCCTGATCAGAATATGAAACCTGACGACAGATCGGATCACCTTCAACCTGACGACATTGAGTTTCGCCACCAACAGTACGACAGTCCTGACCACCACCTACGTCAGCGCATGTTTCGCCGCCGCCAACAGTGCGACACTGCTGCTCGCCACCGACTGTGCGACAGTCTTGTCCACCGCCAACTTCACGACAAGATTCACCACCACCAACAGTGCGACACTGCTGATCACCACCGACAGTTGTACAATGGCGATCGCCACCTACAGTTGTACAGTGCTGCTGCCCATCCGGACGTGTACGACATACTTCGCGTGCAGGGCGATCAGTACAAACTTCTCTTGAAGGAGTTGTTGAACATTCCTGGCGCGAAGGATTCGGCGTACACTCGCGACGACCTGGACGATCCGTACAAACCTGTCTTGAGGGAGTTGTAGAACATTCCTGTCTTGTTGGGATTTGGGTGCAAACTCTGCGGGAAGGACGATCGGTACAAACTTGTCTGGTAGGAGTCTGACTGCATTCCTGGCGAGAAGAACCGCGTGTACATTCTTCGCGGTAACGGGTCACACTACGGCACTGGCGATCGTATTCTGTATTACATTCCTGTTCCGCCGGAACACGATGGCACTCTTCACGAGTTCGTGTGACGTCATGACAAGCATATGTCTGGTACGGAACCTGGCGCGTGCATGTGCTTGGCACTTCACGCGGAACCGGACGGATCACTTTAATGACCTGTTCAAATTTTACTGCTTCAGCATTCTGCCCATTGAATTTGAGCGGACCTTCGAGACCAGCAAAAGAATTTAGGGACACGGACAATAGCAATACGTACGTCGCGATTTTGCGAACCATAGTGACACTCCTTGTGCAAATAATGGGATTCTTGAGTGATTGAGTGCAAATAATTGGCCAATAGATATTTGATAAATTTTACAGGCTTGATGCGGGACGCAATGAAACTGGTGTAGAAGTGGCCATTCGTTTATTTAACTTTCAGGAGAACATATGCGTTCACTCATTCTCGCTTCACTCTTCGTTTCTGCTTCTGCCATGGCCTGTCCGGATCTTTCCGGAACATACGCTGCTTGCAGACAATCAGATGGAACAATTACTGATACAGATATGGTTATCACTCAGGCCGTCCAGGCTGGAGTAACGGTTTACTCGACGACATCTACTGATGCTGAGAGCGGCGAAACTTCAACTGACGAGATCATCACCAACGGAAACGTTGTCACTCAGACAGATGAATCCGGAATTACTATGAGTTCTTCAGCAGCATGCGTAGGCGACGCAGTTATGATGAAAGTTAATATCAAGTATCAGGGCCAGGATCTTGGCACTGCCACTATTGAGACGAAGAAAGAAGGCAACGCCCTCGTGTCGCGTACTAGCGGCACAATCAATGGCGAAACGGTCGAAGATATGAGCGTTTGCGAGTAAGAACTTAAGTTAATAGGCCCCTTTCTCATAACGGGAGGGGCCAATATTCTCTGTCTCCTCTGGACTTCCCCATCCCCGAATGCTGAAATTTACTCCTAACATAATCAGGAGTTTTTCATGCGCGTTCTCGCCGCTCTTATCGCTTTCGCTTCTTTCAGTGCAATCGCTGCTTGTCCGAACCTCGCTGGCACATATGCTACATGTCGTTCAACAACTGGTTCTATCGGCGGTTCAACTGAACTGGTCGTTACTCAGAACACTTCTGGTGGAGTGACTGTTTATACTTTCAGCTCAATTGATGACGAAACTCATGAAAGAGATGCTGATGAAATGATTGCAGACGGAAAAACACGCTCGGAAACTGCTCAGGATCCTAACTACGGTGAGCTCAAAGCATCAATTACTTACAAGTGCACCGGCTCTTCACTGGTAGGAAATGAAAACCTTCTTATGGAAGGCGAAACTTTCATGGACATCAATCATGAGACAACAAAATCTGGTAACACGATCACCAGAACATATACTGGTTCTGTTATTGGATATCCGATTGAAGACACTCTGATCTGCGAATAGTTTAGATAAAAAAAAAGCCCCTCTCCGAGGGGCTTTTTTCATTCAGCATTCTTTTAAAAAATTAAATTCCTTCATCACATTGAACAAGCGCCTGGGCATTATTCACAGAATCGATGATGTGACCTTCAACTTTCGCTTCAGTTGAACAAGTCTTGAGAATAACCTGAAGCCCTTCAGCTTCTCCCTCGAGACGGATCTGGCGACCCATGTTCGCGCACTTCACACGAAGTTTATCGAGAGGAATCGTAACCACACCGTTGATTACAAGTTGCTCGTCTGTGAGTTGGAGTGTCTTAATGCCAGCGATCTCACCATTTTTCACCTTGCAGTTCATATCCGTCAGCGCGAACGCTTTCGGGCCCAGAACAGTTAAGACAAAAAGTAGTACCGAAGCTTTTACCAGCTTAAACATTCCCCCCTCCTTCATGTGGTTTGGAATATCTATTTTGTAACATGGTCGATTTAACCACGTAAGAAGTGCATTTTGGCCCTCAGGCATTTTTTTCTTATGATAAATAGCGGAAAACACATAAGTCGTTTGTGGACCGAAAACATAAAAAAACTTACTATCACCTTAACTATGATTGTTTACGACTCCACTACTCTCGCTTTTATCCAGAAAACGGAACAGATGTTCCGCGAGATTCTACAGGAGTGTAACGTAACCGTTCGAAGATCCAGATTTCTGTGGAACAACTATCTGTATCCGATTCATGTGGTCGTCTTCGAGGGAAAAGAGTGGGGACATTTCAATGCTCCCTACTATCAGATTGGTCTCAATAGACGACTCATCTGGTCCGCAAAAGATTCGGTGGTGAGAGATATTCTCCGCCACGAGCTCGCTCACTACTTCACTCTCCTTGAATTCGGAAGTGTTCCCTCTCACGGAAAAGAATTTCATGCCATCTGCCAGCGTTTTCATTTTCCGGATTCAGTGAGTGCGGCCACGATGAATCTCACAGTGGAAAATGAAGCCAAAGAAGGCGATCTTCATTCGGAAAAAATCCTGAGCAAGGTGCAGAAGCTCCTCTCGCTCGCCCAGAGTTCGAATGCTCACGAAGCACAGACCGCAACTTTGAAAGCAAATGCCCTGCTCCTTCGTCACAATCTTGATTACGTAGATAAAGAAGAAACTCTCTATCTTGACCGGCTCCTGGTTCGCTCGCGGAAAGATGACAAGCTGACGGCGATCTATGAAATTCTCCGGCACTTCATTGTTCGTCCGGTGATATCGATGGGCCGCGGAACTGTCTGCCTGGAAGTGACCGGTACCAGAACCAATGTCATGCTTGCCCGCTACGTCGCCGAATTTCTCGAACGCGAACTGGATCACCAATGGGATCTGGCCCGCGTGGAATACGGACTCTCGGGCCTTCGCGCGAAGAATTCATTTTTTCTTGGCATGGCCCGCGGTTTTGATGAGAAAATGAAAGGTGTTAAAGAAGAATTTTCACCTGACGACCAACTCGCCCTCGTCAAAGTCGAGAAGAGCCTCGAAGAAAAAATCCGCCTGATCTATCGTCGCCTTGGTACTGTGACATCAGGTCGCCAGACTGATCATGAGGCCCAGGAAGCTGGAAAGGAAAAAGGCCGCAAGCTCTCCATCCGCCACGGAGTCGAAGGTAAAGCAAAAAATCTATTTTTAGGAATATTCAAATGACACTCAATCAAAATGCACGCACATCTCTTCTCGCCGGAACCGGCCTTCTTTTTCTTGCTGTCGTGGTTGGTGCCTTCGGCGCCCACGGACTGAAGAATATTGTCACTCCGGAAAAGCTCATCACTTTTGAGACCGGCGTCCGTTATCATTTCT
>JAYVHR010000422.1:0-3467 GCA_043771075.1 Bacteriovoracaceae bacterium | reverse complement strand
TGATGCTTTTCTTCGAGAAAAGAAAAATGGCCCTTCCGGATCGAACCAATCATGTCCTGAAAATGGTCGAGGTAATAGCGGGGAGGGAGGTCCTTTTTTATCATGAACTACTGAGAGTACAGGAGGCCCTTTTGGCCGTCCAATCCTGCACGATAACCACACTTTTACAGGCGGATTTCATTTGGAATTTAAACTCATTTTAATTCCGCACGATCTCTCACAGAATTGGCGAATCTGCATGAATGATTTTTCATTACTATTATATTCACCACTTGCGAACCTTCCCTATACTAGGGTTATAGAAACAAGGAAGAAAATATGTCAACGAACTCGGATAAGCAGTGGATGAATGATGTGAAGGCCGGCCTGGTGGTATTCCTTATCGCCCTCCCGCTTTCCCTGGGGATTTCAATCGCCTCCGGCGCTCCTTCCACGGCAGGATTAATTTCTGCCATCATGGGTGGTCTGGTAGGTGCTTACCTTGGTGGCTCTTACGTCACTATTAACGGTCCGGCCGCTGGTCTGATTGTTGTGGTCCTGTCGGCCATTCAGAGTCTTTCTTATGGTGATCCGGTTCAGGGCTTCAAGAGATTTCTCGCCTGCGTTCTGGTAGTAGGTGCCCTTCAGGTGATCAGTGGACTTCTCAAGGCCGGTCGCTTCGCTGCCCTTTTTCCGACATCAGTTGTTCACGGGATGATGACTTCGATTGGACTCATCATCATGATCAAGCAGGTCCACGTTCTCTTCGGCCAGAAAGCTTCGGGATCTATTTTTAATAGTGTCCTTCAGATCCCGCAGTCGATCGGGAACCTGAATATTCACGCCACACTTCTCTCGGCCCTGGCACTGGTCGTTCTGCTTTCTTATCCAAAACTTAAAATGGGCTTTGCCAAAATAATTCCCGCGCCACTGGTAGTGGTCCTTATCGGGATCGGTGCCGCGTTCTTATTCACTGATATTCCGCTGGTGAAAATCCCCCTCGATATCCGTGAGTTTTTAATCACTCCGCAGTTTGATATGATTTTCTCGAGAGAATCAATTCTCGCGATTTTCTCACTCTTCTTCGTGGCAAGTCTTGAATCTATTCTTTCTGCCAGCGCAGTTGATAAACTGGACACCCTCCAGCGGGAATCCGATTTTAACCGCGAGCTCTGGAGTAAGGGTATCGTCAACATGTGTTGCGGTCTTCTCGGTGGACTTCCCATCATCGCGGAGATCGTCCGATCTTCTGCCAATATCCAGCAGGGTGCTAAGACTCCGCTTTCAAATTTTTCTCACAGCTCATTCATGCTGTTATTTGCCGCTCTCTTTCCGGCTTCCCTGAATATGATTCCGCTTCCGGTTCTCGCGGCCATCCTTGTCCTCGTAGGCTTCCGTCTGGGAAATCCGAAGCAGTTCAAGGAAATGCAACAACTGGGTATCAGTTCATTCCTGGCCTTCAGCACCACGATTCTTCTCACACTCGCTGAAGACCTGCTCGTAGGTATTGCGGCGGGTATTGTGGTGAAACTCGTCGTCTCATATTTCCAGGGCGCACGTATGACGATGTCCCCCAAGTATAACGTCCGCAAAGAGGGGGATCAGGTCTTCCTCGATTTCGAACACTCCCTGGCCTTCTTCTCTGCGCTCAAGCAAAGAGAGATCATTAACGGAGTTACGGATTTTCAATCAATGGAAATTAACCTGAGAAACCTTCAGTTTATTGATCCCACTTCAATGGCGATTATCTCACGCGAAAGTGTCCGCATGATTAAGGCGGGGAAAAAAGTCGTTGTTCATGTTCCGGAAAAATACGCTCACGTTTATCATCACATCAAAGCGCACTAAACTTTCCTGGGCAGGGTAAAGAAGAATTTCGATCCCTGCCCCGGGAAACTTTCCACCCAGATCTTCCCGGAATGCGCGGAGGTGATCATCTCCGCAATGTATAAACCCAATCCAGTGCTCGAGGGTTTTTCCTGAATCTGGTAATTCTTATGAAAAATTTTCTTCAAGTGTTCGCACTGAATCCCCGGCCCGTTATCGTTCACTTCGAATAGTATTTCATTCCCATTCTCTTTACACGTTACTGTGATTTGCCCGTTTTCCGGCGTGAACTTGAGAGCATTGCCGACGAGATTCGAAATCACCTGAGCAATTCTTTCCCGGTCGCCGTAGATTTCAAGAGTTGGTGGAATCTCCCACGTGAGAGTGATATTTTTATACTCGGCCAGGGGGTCATAAATGGGTCTGAGAGAATCCAGAAGCTCGGTAGCGGGGAAGTTCTCTGCCCGGATAACAAAAGAGCCTTTCTCGAGCTTGGCCATATCAAGAATATCTTTCACCAGTCCCATGCACACGGTTGCAGAACATAAAATCATATTTACGTATTGATTGAGCTTCTGGATATTTCCCGTGCTCACGAGTGTCTCAACTTTTGACTGAAGCACCTGTGAGGACATAAGAATTGCGTGCAGCGGATTTTTCAGGTCATGCGAAACAATTCTCACAATCTCCTCGCGTTTCGCTTCACTGGCCTTGAGATCCGTCACATCATGGTTCGTCACCAGGATGGCCGTGAGTTTTCCGTTCTCATCCTTGATGGGCATCGCACTGTTCAGGACCATTCCCAGTTGTCCATCAAAGCGCTGGATCTTCAGCAGCTGATCAATGACAGCTTCATCATTCTTTAATACTTTCCAGGCACCCCAATCTTCTGAAGCGAGTAGCTTGCCGGTCTCCTGATCCCAGGCCTTATATTCTTTATAGTCATCTGGTCCCGCATAAACGCTACCGGCCCAGATTCGCTTGGCCGCTTCATTGAAATAGATCACTATGCCCTCAGGATTAAGAATCCAGATTCCGAGGTGAGAGTGATCGGCGATTTTCCGAAACATCTCATCCCCGCAGGCAAATACCTTCTTCTCACTCATCCCTCAATGATAGTTGACCGCATCCCCGTATCGATTTTTGTGATGTTTTGGTCAGCAACTGTTGGCTTTTGCGTCGTCTTCAGCTAAATGCCCTAAATATCAAAAAGAAAAAATGCCAAAAACATGAGTCGCATCTTACGTCGGCTGGATGGGCCTTTTTTTTATCGTCGAAGCTTTGCGTTATGGTGGCCATTCCGATTTGGGCGTTGCTACGCTTGTTGCATGAAAACAATCCTTCTGGCACTTATCCTCATTTCTTCCTCTGCTTTTGCGTCTGGTGAAAAATCCATCCGCATCCTCACTCCGGGTGCCATCAAGCATCTTCTGGGTGCATATCCCGCTGCAGGAACAGAGGCCTCAAACCGGGATTTCGATATTCTTCTTCACATGCAAAACACCCGTACACCGGAAGAGTGTGCGACTGCCAAGCTTGAAGAAAATGCCAGCCTAGAAAGCATGTTCGCCGGACCCACCGGGCCTCTTACGAAAAAAGAAATGAAAATCGCTTCTGTTCAGCTTCTCCAGAACTACGCAGAAATCGGCGCCAATATTTAT
>JAYVHR010000421.1:0-2707 GCA_043771075.1 Bacteriovoracaceae bacterium | reverse complement strand
CCAGGCGGGGCCATCAATTACATCTCACCTAAGCTCTCAAAGGATATGCCGACGTCTGGCAGTGTGAACATTGCAGGCGGTAGCTACAATCTCCTTTCTAGTGTGAACTCCATCAAAGGTTCATCCGGAAATACTTCTTACTGGGGTGGCTACTACCGTAAGCAGGGTGATGGATACATGCGGAAGAACGCAGATTTTTTTGCCAATCAACTTCAGTTCAAAACGAACACTTTCCTTGAGGGAAATGCAATATTTAAGTCTTCACTTCAGGCCTATGACTCTGACTTCGGGAATCCCGGCGGACAAGCATTCAGTGGAGTCGCCAACAGCAATGCCTGGACTGGCGACAATAGAAAAGCCACGAAGAAATATGACCGGATGAGAATCTCCAGGGCCCAGGTCATGGTTGGTCTCGAGAAAAAACTTTCCTCAGCAACAACTCTCGATACATCTCTCTGGGGAGTTGCTTATCGTCGCTACAGCAAAACACAGGTTGGTGGAAATAACGGAGCTTTTCCTACGGTCGATTCCAATGCCGTTGTGAATACTCATTCCTATGGAGTGAATGCCGAAGCCCGGCTTGGCCATGAATGGGAAATGAATGAACATAAGAATACATTGAGTGTCGGGGTACTTACTTATAACAATGATTCTCCTTCTCACGCCATGGCCGGTGCTGCTGCAGATTCCAACAGCGGCGAAACTTCGGCCAGAAATGACCGGAAGACCCGCACTAATTCGCTCTTCATTGAAAACCGATTCTCATTCGGAAACTTCACTCTCGTTCCCGGTCTTCGCTATGAAAACATCATCATGTCGAATCACACACGCACGAGTAGTGTTCCTGCGACAGACGGTTTAAAAAGAAACGAAGTCTATAATGTTATTCTGGGCGGCCTGGGAGCGAGTTACGCTTTCAACGAAGGTGTCCAGGCCTTTGCCAACGTCTCTCAGGGATTCAAGCCCATCAGCTTCGGTGATGTTCTTAACCAGGCCAATCCTAATATAACTGTGGTTGGTGACATCAAACCTTCCTACAATTATTTCTATGAAGCTGGGCTGCGCGGTGAAAATCCGGATTACAGCTGGGATACATCAGCGTTTGTGATCCATCGCCAGAATATTACCGCCACCAGCGGAACCGTTCTCTCGAATGCGAGTTCCGCCAGATATCATGGGGCAGAAGCCTCACTTACGTTGAAAGATATATTCAGCTCAAAAAATGTCAATGAAGTCGATCTCTATACAAACGGGATATATAACAATGCTGAGTTCCGGAAAGGAACACTGAAAGGAGAAACTCCTGCTTATGTTCCTGCAGCAATCCTGAAATACGGACTCATCTACAGACGCCAGGATAAGATCAAAGCTTCTTTCCTTGGGAACTGGGTACGTGAGCACTTTGCTGATGACACTCACTCTAAAAACCGGAAGATACCCTCGTATTCAGTCTATGATCTGCTTGCAGAATACAGTTTCACAAAGAGCCTGAGCGTGAATGGCGCGATCAATAATATTTTTGATAATGAGTATTACACCCGGGTGAATAACAACGGGATCCTTCCAACGATGGGTAGGAACTACTATGCCGGTGTAACTTACCGATTCTGATACATCAGGGGTGCCTAAAATCTGGACACCCCTTCTCTTTTTTACAACTCATCCCACGTACAGCACGCGCTATCGTAAAATGCATCCAAAGAGGTGCTTATGAATATTCTCGTATTAATTACATTCTTAATGATGTCTTTCAGCAGTTTCGCAACTGACTGGTATACCCATGATGCTGCTGACCCTCGCGTCTGTGGAAATAATTCAAGCTGTACGAAAGGGATTTTTTCATTCGTAGGTGTCGGTGAATATTTCGCCCGCGGTGTTTCCACAAGAAGCTGCGAGGACGCTATTAACCGGGCCGATGAAACATTCAGAAGAGCTTTCGGAAACGTAGATGATTGCGGTCTCTTTAGCGGCCCATCGCTCAAAGACTGGTCTTGTACACGCAGAAACGGCCGCATCACTGCATGGGTACAATGTAACCCTAATTCTGGATCAAATGAAAACGCCCGTACTCAGCGTCGTAGCTGTGTGCTTGGCGGAGTCTGGATCTGTGGACGCTAAGATTTAAATAAAAAGCAAAAAAAAGGCCCTCGCAAGAGGGCCTTTTTTAATTTATCTCAGCTTACATTTCATTGGTTGCGGAGGCATGACGAGGGGACGCGGAAGTGAACGATGCTCACAACCAGTCTGATCCGGGTTCATGACGAAATCCGGAAAGAACTGAATCGTACTTCCGGTATCGCCACGGCTTGAGTGCTTGATCGTCATATAAGTCACAGTGTTCATCACAAAACATCCACCGCTACCCCAGTCATTTTCTTCATTGCCAGTAGCGCTGACGGAAACAGGTCCACCATCCATTGCCCGGGCAACCTGAACTTTCGCCTTTATATCCTGAAAATATCCGTTCTCATGACGGAAAAGAATTCCCGAATCGTCCTGGAGAGCAACAAGGTATTTCCCCTGAGCTTCAGAAGCACATTCATAAACTTCAGCGTGAGTATTCACGATAGTCATAATCATAACGATGACAGATAAAATAATCATGTTTTTCATCTTGAACTCCGGTTAAGAAAGAAAACTTGCCCGGGTTGTAGCAAAGTTGATTTGGGAACCTCAACTAAACGTTGGATGAAGACGAAAATATCGG
>JAYVHR010000420.1:0-2049 GCA_043771075.1 Bacteriovoracaceae bacterium | reverse complement strand
CATGTCTGCATAGAGTTGTTTGTCACGCTTGAGATCGGCCAGCGTATAAGCAAAACTCATGTTCATGGCATCGGGTTTCAGACTCTTCCCGACGACCAGTTTTCCCCCCGGAAAAGTAAATGGCAGTTTCTCGAGGAGGGGGAAATCTTTGGCATTCACTCTGGTCTTATATTGCGAAGGAGAGACGAGATGAAGTTCACTTCCCATCTTGTCAGCAGTCATCTTAAGGAATTGTTCATCCCAGTTGTAGCAGTCGTACTGAAGCCGCACGATCTTTTTCCCGACTCGGTTCATATTCCGGATTTCAGCAGCCGCGGTATCAAGAGCAATGACTTTTTTCTTCAACTCCGGCATGTGGGAGAGAAGTGTATTTTGAAAATACGTCGATCGTGCGAGACCATCAAAACCGATTTCGTTCACTTCCAGAAGCTGAGGCGGATGCTTGGCATCCGGCTTTCCAACGATCGCCATATCGAAGCGGAAACTTCCCGTCATGCGGCCCGGTTGGTGCTTCAGCACATGAAGCTCATTGATGAGATAATTTCTGACAGGGCCCTCCGGAATCAGGGCCTTCACTTCATCCTCCGGAAGCGAAATCAACTTAAGGAGAAAAGTCGTGATGTCCTTGCAGGTTTTTTCAATCACCGGAAGGTACGACTCCGGAATCAAGCGGGGGAGGATGGAGAAGTCATCATGATGAATGCCATCGAGTTCGGAATCCACAAAGGTGTTCCAGATGTTGATCTTGTGATCGGGATTATCATAATCCTTCAGGATCGGATGTGAGTGGCGGGAAGGATTCTCGTGGAAGTACTTTTTAAATTTCATAGGAAGAATTATAAGGGGAACTGCGAAAAAGCTTAAGGAATATATTAACGGAGCAGGAAAGACAGGTTCCCCCGCAGAGGAGGAACCTGATTGGGAATTAACGGAATTCTACGCTGTCCTGAAGAGCATCAGCACGCTCTTTGGTTTTGCCAGCGAGGCAACCCATAAGAATGACTTTTTCATAGCTACCGTCACGCATTTCATCAGCGCTGAATTTACAGTCAGCTTCTTTATAAGCAATCCATGCACGCTGAGCGGCCAAAAGTTTCTTTTTTGCGATGCTATCAAGCTTCGCTGTGAGTTTTTTGTAGTTATCGTTCAAGCGGGCGTCTTCAGCTGTGAAGTTCTCAGCTTCGCACTGGTAAACAGCATTGGTCGACATTTCCATGTTGCAGTCTTTAGCGAATGCAGACACTGACGAGAGAACGAGAAGAGAGAGAAGAAGGGCCTTCATAAAAATCCTTGGTTTGGGTTAACAGGGGGATATTATCGATTTCCCGGTCGCCGGAACGTTTCCTTGTAAAAAGTCCCAAGGCCGTCAAATATCCAGACAATCCATCCCTGAAATTTCGTAATTAACTATGCAGAATTCCCTGCCCTCCTTTTGCCTCGCCCGATATATGCCTCTTTCAAGAGGGGTTCTATGCAGACAAGATTCAGGTTAAATGGCGGCTCCTGGGGTGGACTCAGAGACAAGGCAGGCAGAAAAAAAATCCATTCCCGTGGCGTTTCCCACCGGAATCGGGAGAAAGTTTCAAATCGCACTCCCCTCCACATCAATTTTAAATACAAGTCTCACGTGAGAAATAAGGACACTCTGAAGCTTCTGAAACGGGCAATCCAGAATGCCCGGAAACACGGACTCCAGGTTCTGCATTTTGCTTTTGAGGTAAACCACATCCATCTTATTGTTTCAGCCGACAATAATGAAACCCTGACCCGCGCCATGAGATCCCTCACCATTACTTTTGCCAAGGGAATCAAGCGCGGAAGAATCCAGCTCGATCGCTATCATCTGCATGTCCTGAAAACTGCCAGGGAAGTAAAACACGCCATTCACTATGTACTCTTCAACCGCCAGAAACATGAAAAGGGCATATATAGCAGGATCGATGAGTATAGTTCGCTATCCTCGATGGACAATGGTCTGCAACTTATCCGGAATTTCGCTAAGGAAAAGAAAATTACCCTGCAGATTCTGAAAAGTGAGACTTGGAAAAG
>JAYVHR010000419.1:0-2412 GCA_043771075.1 Bacteriovoracaceae bacterium | reverse complement strand
ACTATTGAGGAGTGCAGCACTTTGAGGTCACAAATTGTGACCTCAAAGTTTAGTTAAATCATCTTCCAGAAGAACTGTATTTCAGAGACTTGCAGGTTTTACGGTTCCAATTTGGAACCGTAAAATCCGTAAGTCATCAAAAAGCAGATCTTTGAAGTCACAATCTGTGACTTCAAAACACCCTAAAGTAATTCCCGACTATTCCGATAAGCCATGAAATCTCAAAGGAACTCGCATGAAATGGGTTGTTCTCGCCTTTTGCCTTATCGTTACCGGTGCCGCTTCAGCACAGAACTGTGTGGTAGAGGGCGCGTGGATGGGAATCGGTCCTCAGGCATTACGAAACTGTTGTGCGGGACTTGAACTCAATCCTCCGCCACCAGGTCAGATTGGTTCGGCCGGGCAGTGTCTGAAAAAACAAGGTGGTCAGTTCTGTATTGGCGAAAACCTTCCGCTCTTAAATTATCCGGGTGCCGTCAGCAAATGTTGCTCGGGACTGACTCAGGTTGAAAATTCGATTCCAGATAATCGTATCAGAGGAAATTGTGTGAATATTCCTGCGTGTGTGACCGAAGGGCAACCCATGACCATGCATCCTTCCTATAGTAGACCCTGTTGTGAAGGCCTCGTTCATCAGTCGCCGACTTCTGGGCGCATGGGTGATGGTGGAACATGTGTGAAACCGAACGCTGTGGTTGATGCCAATTGCGTAATCGAAGGAGCACCTCTTTTCGTTTATCCGGGAGCTCCGTCTTGCTGTCGTGGTCTCGCGGCCCGTCGTCCATCAGCGCAGAGTCCGATTGGATTTGCAGAAGTTTGTATGAGAGGACCAGCGCAGGTTCAGGTGAATGATTCGGAAGCGCGCAAGGAACTTTCAATTGATAGTAATGATCTGGGTCTGAGAGATGATCCTGGTGTGTCAAATCAGTAATTAATTCTTCAAAGGGCCCGCGCAAGCGGGCCTTTTTTATTTCTACAGAATTATTTTGAAGTAAAACAAACTCATCAGAAGAATAACAGTTATTGAAATGAGATTAAGAAAGAATCCTTTCTTCAGCATATCGTTCAAACGGATCATTCCTGTTCCATAAGCAATCGCATTTGGGGGAGTTCCTACCGGCATCATGAACGCGAGAGACGCTCCCAGAGCGACTGCGAGAACCGGAATCACCGGATTCTCATTAAAGGGTGGAGTCGCCACAGTCAGTGGAATCAGAAGATTGGCGATGGCGGTATTACTTACCATCTCAGAGCCGAATACTGTCAGTGTAATCAGTAACAACAATGCGAGAACAATCGGGAGAGTCGCAAACGGAAGTTGCGCACCGATCACCGCCGCGAGCTTTGTCTGGAACACTAATTCCCCGAGAGAGATTCCCGCGCCGAAAAGAAGAAGTGTGCCCCAATCAATTTTCTGTGCTTCATTCCACGACAAAAGCTGCGAGCCTTTCCCGTCGGGAATAAAAAACAACAAGGTCCCCATGAAGACTCCGACCATTCCTTCCGGAAGGCGCGAGAGAAGTAATTTCGACCATTCGTGATGTTCACCAAGGCCAATGGAAGCAAGCGACGGAAGAATCCACAGAACCATGGTCATGATCATCACTCCGACCACTTTCTTCTGATTCGCATTCAATGGAGGGGGAGACTTCATCATCTCGTGAGCTTTCGGCAGGAGATTCAGTTCCTTCCGGAACATAAAAAACATGGCGAGAAGAATTAATATCGTAGTCGGCACCATGAGGGCCATCCAGTGAACGAATCCAATCCGCACACCAACGAGTTTCTCCAGAAGTGAAATCGCAAGGACGTTGGGTGGAGTTCCAATGGGAGTGGCAATTCCGCCGATGGTGGCAGCGTACGCAATAAGTAACAGAAGACTTGCACTCGGATGATCTTTGCCGATTTTTAAATGATGAAATAATGAGAGAGCAATCGGCATGAACATCGCGGCCGTTGCTGTATTCGAAAGAAACGCAGAAAAAGCAGCAGTGAGGAGAGTCACCATGATCATGACTCGCTTGGGACTGCCTTTCACCCATGAAGACGAAAGACATCTTTCTGCAATCCAAATGTCGACTTTGTGCGCGTGAATGGCCTGGGCCATGAAGAATCCGCCCATGAAAAGAAAGATCACGGGATTCGAGAAACCCTTGAGGCATTCCTGGAAAGTGGCCACACCGAGAATGGCGCACAAGCAAAGAGCGATCAGTCCCGTGACGGGTAAGGCGATCTTAGGAGCGAGCCACCAGCAAACGGTGAGGGCCATGACGGCCGCGAGATTTTTCTGGGCCGGTTCAATTGGTAAAGGCAGAAGAAGAATCAATCCAAAGATTAATGGTCCTGCATAAAACAGGATGCGATCAATATTTTTCATGCGGGATTCTGAGAATCAAAAAACTCACAGGAAAG
>JAYVHR010000418.1:0-2266 GCA_043771075.1 Bacteriovoracaceae bacterium | reverse complement strand
CATGATTTCCCAAAAGGAATCACCATGAAATTTTTAACGATCATCGCAATACTATTCTCTTTACAGGCTTTTGCTCAGACCACTTCGGCGCAGCTCGAGCTTGAGTCAGCGGTTTTCCGGAATGACCACGTTGGCATTCTGTCCTTTGATATTATTGTGGATCAGGACCTGCAAACTTTTTCAGAAAGAGATATTGAACGGCTGAAAGTTTCTGTCCTTGATGCCACATTCGGCGGAGGAAATCTTGAACTTCAGACTTCTTTTCTTTCGCTAAAGAGGAATTCAAATCCCATCTCAAATGATGAAAGATACAGCGTGAATCAGATTCAGCTAATGAGTGCACGAATCGTAAAAGTCATTCCACTCCGGAAAGGTTTCAAGATCACGCTGAGTGCGCACGCGGGATTAGGATTTACAGTAAACGGGCTTGTGAATCAGAACAACGAAGTTGTGAGAGATGCTGAGTACAAATTATTCAAGCTCGCGCGTGAATGCATGGATTGCGTGAAAGAAACTATCCGTCAGGTGGGCTATATGCCGGTCGAGGCAGGAGTGAGAATCCAGCTGAACCGGAATAACTCTTATTTCGCCCTTTCCGGTGATTATCGCCAGTCAGGGAAAACGACAACGATCCCCGGCGAAGATCGTTTTCCACTCAACATGAATTCTCTTGAAGCAAGAATCACGGAGAATAAGACAATCATTCCTCTGAGTTTTGAACTGGGACATCAGATTGCTTCCGGACCGGTAACTGTATATGCAAAAGGGGAGAGGATTTCTTATAGCTCAAAGATCAGTAGTGATGCTCCGGTTGGAAATTATCCCGGGTTTACTGATCAGGACACAAACCATTTTGCTTTCCGAGTGGGAGTCAGACTGAAGTTCCGGGGACTCCTGGGGAGATAATCAAAGGGCCCGCTTAGCGGGCCCTTGAATTTTTTATTCTGTGTCGTCGTCACCGTATTCGCCGGTTGTTCCGCCCGAAGTAGTTCCACCGGAAGTTGTTCCTCCACCGGTTCCACCAGTTGTGGTTTCTGGTCTTCTCTCCCAAGGCCATCTGAAACCACCATCATCTTCTTCATCGTCTCCATTGGAAACGTCACCTGAAGTTCTAGGGTCGTTTCCAGAGTCGTTTGTAGTACCAGTTGTCCCTGCAGTTGTTTCTCCAGGTCTGTAAGCTCCGTCAACCGGAACTGTTGCACCATCATCAACTCCCGAAGAACCCCCGACAGTTTCTCCACTGGCAGGTCCGAGTGAAGGATCTTCTTCAATGTCCCCGGGAATAACAGTTGTTTTTCTGATTACTCCACACGCAATAGGTATAGTCTGGAAGTTTCTGAGTCTGCCTCTCGTTGCGACAGTGTCCGGAAGGTTGGCAGTCTCTGCTGCTCCGTGAAGAATGACCACACGGCCATCGAGATTCAGATCCCCATTCACTCCGAGCTTTGCGAATTCATTTTCTTCATTCAGATCCGGTTCGCGCAGATCAGAGATAAAGCGTTCATAAGAAGTCGCTCTTTCCCAATGGTAGTAACCGTACATATCACCAGCAGGCCAGATCGAAGAACCGCGTTCCTGCGATGAAATATCGGCATCGAGTGGGAAGAGTATTTTTCCGACGTGATTATAGCCTTCGACTGCATCGACGTAACCGTCGCCGTTAGCATCGTTAGCAGCTGTCGGACATGATGTTCCGACGTGAACACGTTGCTGGTGAACTGTGTTAGGAGCACCACCGTTTACACGCGCATAAGCGATAAGACGGCCGCCTTCCTTACTGATGGAAACGTTTCCTGAAATTGGCCCGCCAACTCCGTTATTTAAAGCTGAGAGAGTGGCAACGTAAGTGCCTTCGGCTTCTGATTCAAGTTGTCTTGGGGACTCACTCTGGCCGCGACTCGAACTGCTTCCGCCTCCACCGCCACAGGCAGTGAGTTGAAAGAGAGTCGCCGTGAGTACAACAGGTGTTATGACCTGAGTAAAGCTTTTCATATGATCTCCTTAAATTCCTTTTATGGATAAGTCTCAAAGGCTTCTGCGTACGCCGCACGAACGTTCGTCTCGTTCCAGGTCGAAAGTACGTTGCCGTATTTCTCAAGGAACTCGAGATCTACCGGCTGGTAATAGTACATAGGTGACTTCATGTAGAAACATGATCCTGCTTCAGGAAAATTTGCATGGTCCGAATAGGAATGAACAGTCGGACATTTGAAATCATCTCGCAGGAAGATGTTTCCCCATTTCTGGATGGGAAGAGGACCTGATG
>JAYVHR010000417.1:0-3752 GCA_043771075.1 Bacteriovoracaceae bacterium | reverse complement strand
GGGACCGGAGACGCCGCCTACTGGAACTCTCAGGGCGGAATCACCATGATTCTGAGCTTAGGCACTGGTGTCTTAGGTGCAGGACCGAAGGTGAGCATCGAAGGTGGACACTCCATTTATGTCGAAAAGAAATCAGAGCAAGAAGTGTATGTGGAAGTCAGACGACTCTCAACGAAGAACTGGGGCCTTGTTGCGGGAGCGCTGATCACTTACGCTGAGGCCGGCAAACTTATCGAAAATTCCATTGGGTTTTCTTTTCTGATTGATATTTCCAGTGAAGAAGGACTTCAGCTTTATGAAAACCTGATCCAGAACGGACGGGTCGACCAGCTTCAGGAATCTTCAAGAGTCCGTGCCAAGATCGGTGACGTTTCAGCGTTGAAGGTCCTGAGTTCCGGAAAAGCGGCCCTCGCTATCCCCTTCGTTCCTGTTTTAGAATTAAAAAAAGAAGTCGGTACTGAGGTCGTGACTGAGGAGCGCAGTGATATCTGGGGTCGCCAGAGTTCGATCGTCAGGGCGCTCTCTTTTCGGGCCCGCTCGACGCGTGTTTTTAAAAAGCAGACAACTATGGAGACCGCTGCCCTCGTCAGTGATGAGATCCGGGACTCTATCAGATCCTCCCGCTCCCAGCTCCACTGGTTTAGAAAAGGAAACCGCTTCAAAATCAATCGCCTTAGTTTTGCGCTTGAGAAGCTTAAAAAGCAAACCGGCATGGCCCGTGAGCTTGAGATTGTGTTTCCGGCCGGATCAACACACATTGGTTATGCCAAGGTAGAATTCACCCTGAGTCTTTCACCGGTCCTTGAAGAGGCCATCGCCCAAAGAGCAAGCCTCTCGAATCCAAAATCCCGGGCCAAGCTTCTTCAAGCTTACTGGAATGGACCGATTGCTTTCCAGAAGCTCATGTCTTACGTCAAAGTCTGCGGGGGTAGTTGGCAACTTGAGATCGCCGGAGAAAAGGTGAAACGACTCGTGAAAGGCGAGAGCTTCGAGGTTCCTACTTCGTGTGAACTCCCGGAGTAATAAGCTCCTTTCGAAGCGCCGGTGTTTTGTCTTCGAGAATTCCGAGGTGATCCCACTTCCCGTGGTTCCAGTACTGAATAAATAGTATCTGCTCGTCTGCATGCATGAGTATATCCCGATACGATTGTTCGCGATCAGACTCATCGATCGCAAATTCTCCGAAACCGAGCTTAATCGAAGATAGGACACTCTCCATCTGTTTTTTTTCTTCCGGACAAAGAAACGCAACATGGTTCTTTAAAGCATCCCGGTATGAAGAGATCGTGAGCTTCATGTCGAGCTTACCATCTCTTTTTTTAAGATGCCCTTTGTCTCCATACATCGACGGAGTAAGACCGTCGATCTCCGTCATAAGCTTCGTCACTTCACCACACTCAAGCGTGTTCGCAGAGATGAGTTCTTTACCATGATAAAAATCCCCATTGGTGTTGATGAAGTAGTTCGCCCCTTTCTGACCCAGATCAGATAGCTGTGACTTTAGCCACGCCATTCCCGCCCGAACTTTCCTGGCATGGGCGAAGACCATCGGGTCAATCTCTGCTGCCAGAGTGATATCTATCGCCCCCTTAGAGCGAAAATTTTTAGGCCGCTTTGTTAGGTACGTCAGAAGTGGGCCAAAGGAATGATGGAAGTACCAGTTGTCGATGGGAATGCCAGAAAGCATTCGCCATTCTTCTTCTGTGCCCACGAGGGCCGCTATACTTTCGAGGTGAGGAACGTAATGCAGCTTCAAACCCGCATCTGAAATAAGATCCAGACAATTCTCAAACTCTGTTTGAGAAAAATTATTAGCGATCTCGTAGCGCCAGTGCGTGTCGTACTGAGGGTTCACTGGCATGGAATATTTCTTAGAGTTTCCTCCGGAGAAGTGAACCGGATGATAATACACAACACGATCGGCCCCGAGGTCCCTGGCACTTTGAACGACCCTTGGACAGGACACAGCGAGGTCCCCGCGCTTGAATGCAACTATTCCCAGATTTTGAGGTATCGGAAATACGAAAGACTCTTTTTTCCCAGTCAGATTTGTCAAAGAGGCCGGCGACCTTAGAACTTGTTCTTTAATTTGCGCTTTCACTCCGTAAGCAAGATACTGTTGATAGAGTTCCAGATACTGAGGATCATGAACGCTTCGCTCTGTTCTTCCAGCATCAACTTTAAGGCGCTTAAATTGATCTTCTGAAAAGTAATCTACTTCATAGGAAAATTTACCCAGAAGTTTGAGCGTGTCCTCTTTCGAATCCGCATAGGAAAGAACGAATATAAGTAGTGAATACAAAATTAGCATCTGCTTCTCCGACTAAACTAATCGGAAAGAAGCGACGAAAACTTGACTCTTTCATTAGGGTATAAAATCCAGCTAAATTACTGGATTGACTGTCTGGCTACCTCTTATAAGGGAGGCACCGGAAGCTTATATTATGACTTAGGCCCATTTTGGCCTCCTGCCTAGGTGTGAAGAAGAAAATTACGGAGCAACGGCCAACCTGGCAGGTAATTACGGTGATAGCGAACTAAATATCAATCTAATCTATTGCTTTCCATTTCACGTAGCTGCGTCCACCTTTGGCAACAATCGCACTGCTTGAAACCTCACTGGCAAAGCGGGCAATGATGGTTCCGGCGGCAGAGGGTCTAATAACTCCCTTCATGAAAACAGTGTTACTTCCAGTGGCAGCGCTCGTTGCATTCGAAGCAGCAGGAGTATTGTACGCCGAAACCCCTGGGTTATTAGAAAACGAAGTTGTCGTAAGGGCGTAAGTGCTGTCGTAATGAATAAAAGTCGTCGCTGGACCATTGATTGCCCATCGGCTACCCGTCGCTGTAGCGGCCGATGTAAAAACAATAAAGAACTCGAATTCATAAGTCACGTTCGCCGCAACGGTGAATGAAAGTCCTGTCACGTCCGCAATCGTATTCGCCGTTAAATTGCTGTTAGTAACGTCACTGACAAGAACGCTGTAGTTCTGAATGCCATTCGCTACAAACGCCGTCGTCGCAATCTGAGTGGTGCTCGTTCCGGCAACGGCAGTCGGAGCAGTTGGTGTTCCAGTGAGCGCCGGGGATGCAAGATCCGCTTTCACGTTAATTTGTCCCTGGGCCTTGTTAAAAGCAGTGGTGATGCCGTCACCCGTAGTGATGGCCGAGTTCGTCGCACTGATAGTACCAATCGCACCGTTGGCGATCACGGTACAAGTCCATCCGCTGACAGCGTTCCAGCTCAAAACTTCCCCGCTAGGACATGTATTAGAACGAATAGATCCGGAAAAGCGCTCGAACAAACCGGATCCTGCGGAAAGAGCTTCAAGACCATTGAGTTTTGTTTTATCTGCGGCACTGAGTGTTCCTGCATCAGTAATCGTCGCGGCACTGACGGTGAATGCACCAGTTGTGTTGCTGTAAACCAATGGTGCTGATGCCGAAAGCGAAGTGAGAGCAATTTTACCACTAACGTTAGTTGTGATTGTCGAAAGATCAGTTGTCAGGTTTGCAATTTTCGACTGCGCAATCGCCGCTGAAGAATTGACGTCCGCATCGACGATCGCTCCGTCAGCAATTTTAGCTGAGTTAACTGCAGAGTTAGCAATTGTCGCTGATGAAATTGTTCCCGAGAGATCTCCCCCGACACTGGTCGCTGATGTTGCAACAGTTGTCCACGAGAGAACTCCAGAAGCATTTGTTGTGAGCACTTGTCCGTTAGTTCCAAGAGCTCCAGGCCAGGTTAGTGT
>JAYVHR010000416.1:0-2009 GCA_043771075.1 Bacteriovoracaceae bacterium | reverse complement strand
GGAAAAACTTCTGGTTTATGGTTTTTCCGTCAACAATTTCAGCTTTATCAATCCCATGAAAATTCTCACGATGGCCGCTTTTTTCAAATCCAAGAAAGTAGACGCCATTATTCTCAATCTCCCTCAGGATCTGAAAGTTGCGGGACTAGCGGCGAAACTGGCCGGAATTAAGACCATCATTTATCGGCGGGGAATGCCTCATCCGCTTCGTGATACGGCCCTCAATCGTTTTCTGTTCCGTCACATTCTCACTCATGTGGTGGTGAACTCTGAGGAAATCGGCAGAAGCCTCGCTGAAAAAAATGAATCCTGGTTTCCGAAAGATAAGCTGAAACTTATTTACAACGGAGTAACAGTTTCCACGCACCACCACAAAAATAAAATCTATCAGAAAGAGAGTCATGAATTTGTGATTGGCAATGCCGGAAGACTGACTGATCAGAAGGGCCAGATTTATCTCCTGGAACTTGCTGAGCAAATGAAGAATGACAACATTCCTTTCCGGATGCTCATTGCCGGTGAGGGAGAATTGCGCGCTCACCTTGAGAATACAATTGCCGAAAAAAATCTACAGCAAGAAGTGAAGCTTCTTGGGCATGTGGATGACATGACCGCTTTTTTCAATTCGCTCGACCTCTTTATCTTCCCATCAAAATATGAGGGAGCCGCGAACACACTCATCGAAACGATCCAGCACGGAGTTCCCTGTGTGGCGTTTGATATCAGCTCAAACCCGGAAATCATCCAGCACAATGTGAATGGATTTCTGGCTAAGCCATTTGAAGTCCGCGATTTGAAAAAATACACTTATGAAGTCATGAATCATCCTGAAAAGAAGGAATTATTCCGTCAGGCGAATGAGAGAATTCTCTCCGCTAAATTCGATAATCATAAGAACCTGACAATCCTTGAGGGAATCTTCTGATGTGTTATTCTGCTGAAGTCCAGGCCAACTTGGAAAAGCTCCTGGAAAGATTTCAAGCTGAGATTTCAGTGGCAGATGAAATCTACTTTCAGGAATTGATGAAGAAGTCCAATGATCCTACATTCGTGAAAGAGGCCCTGCAACTTCCCCGGGCTCCGCGATCAAATTTCTTTAAGACTCCCGGTGAGGATAACCGGATTTTTCCGGGCTATTTCACCTGGGTGATGACCCATGACAATGACAGAAGAGTTTTTAAGCGCATGCGGTATCGTGTTCGTCCTAAGGGATCAAAAGAAGAAATTCCCACAAAATATAATGTCTTCAATGCCCGCATTGATTCCCTTGAATCCCGTCAGACGTGGCAGAAACTTTTCACCAGACAGCATGGGCTTTTTCCATTCGTTCGTTTCTTTGAATGGGTCGAAGACGAAAACAAAAAAAGGCTCGTGAGCTTTCTTCCCGAAAACAGAGAAATCATGTGGGCCCCCTGCCTCTGGGACTACTGGGAAAATCCACAAAAAACTCTAGGCTTTTATTCCTTCGCTCTCATCACTGACGATCCACCTCCTGAAGTCGCAGAACGCGGACACGATCGTTGTCCGATTTTTCTCAGGGAGAAGTACATTGATGAATGGCTCGACACCACAAAAAGGAGTCGCGAAGAGTGGTATCTCCTCCTGAAGAACAAGGAAGACGTCTTCTATCGTTATGAATGGGCCGCCTGATTCCAGAGCTTTGAGACTTTAACCTTTCCATAGATATTATTTAGAATCTTTAGTCACAACCTCACTTATCCTGTCGAAAAGATTCATTATGAAGAAAGGCAGGAGTACTTCAAGCATCCCCTCCGGGTCGATCATCGGAAATGCCGCCTTGGGCATGATTGTCCTCGCTTTGGGTTGGTTCTTCGTCACGTCGGCGCAGAGTCGAATCGATCAACTTCACGCAGAATTATTCAATGCCAAAGCACCTCTTGACTACGAAGTGGATTTTGAAAATCTCCAGATCGTCGCACACGCGAGAGTGACCTCACTTCCTCGTACGAGTGGGAAGTGGAAAGATTTCCCGCTCATGTCTCAATCTC
>JAYVHR010000415.1:0-2674 GCA_043771075.1 Bacteriovoracaceae bacterium | reverse complement strand
GTGCCACTCTTCGGCAGCAAGAGAAGTGAAGACCATCTGACCTGAGGAAGCACCCGGTGAAGCCGGAAGTCCCGTTGCGATCAGAATCTTTTTAGCTTTAGGATCAAGACGCGGATGAAGAAGCTGGTTCAGATCTTCAGGATGAATACGAAGGATAGCTTCTTTCTCAGTGATCAGACCTTCAGCTACAAGATCAACGGCCACTTTAAGACTGGCGTTGACTGTGCGCTTGGCATTTCTGGTCTGGAGAATCCAGAGTTTTCCATTTTCAATGGTAAACTCAATGTCCTGCATATCTTTATAGTGACGCTCGAGCATTTTGTAGTCTTCAACGAGATCGCCGTAAGCTTTCGGCATCACTTCCTCGAGAGTCTTGTGATGCTTATTTGATTCCATCTTCGAATCATTGTTAATGGGTTGTGGAGTACGGATACCGGCCACAACATCTTCGCCCTGAGCGTTCACCAGGAATTCTCCGAAGAACTTCTTTTCACCAGTTGAAGGATCACGTGTGAAGCAAACACCGGTGGCACAAGTGTCACCCATATTACCAAATACCATGGACTGGATGTTAACCGCTGTTCCCCAGTCGTGAGGAATGTTATTCATCTCGCGATATTTTGTCGCACGATTGTTATTCCATGAACCGAATACAGATCCGACTGCGCGCCAGAGTTGTTCCATCGGATCCTGCGGGAAAACCACTCCATGATCTTCAAGAAGGACCGATTTATAAACTTTTACAAGTTCTTCGAGATCAGCAGCTGTAAGTTGTGTGTCCTCATGAACTCCGCGTGCCTCCTTCAGGTCTTCCATGTTCCCTTCCAGGTGAGAAGTGTTCACACCTAAAACGACATTGGAAAACATCTGGATGAAGCGGCGGTATGAGTCCCAGGCAAAACGCGCATTGTTTGTTTTCTTCGCGAGAGCAAGGACCGTCTTATCATTGAGACCAAGGTTCAGGACTGTATCCATCATTCCCGGCATGGATGCTCTCGCACCAGAACGAACGGAAAATAATAATGGGTTTTCAAGATCACCAAATTTTTTATTGGTTAATTTCTCTACCCACGCAAGTGATTCCATCATCTGATCGCGGATCTCTTTGGAAATTTCCTTATTCGTCTTGTAGAAATCAAGACAGGCTTCCGTTGTGACAGTAAATCCCGGAGGAACAGAAAGTTTCATGGCACACATTTCAGCTAGGTTTGCACCTTTACCGCCGAGAAGTGCTTTCATGTCCTTGTTTCCGTCAGTGAGTTCCGCAGAGAATTTATAAACCCATTTTTGCATAAGCATCTGCTCCACTTAATTTGAAAGTTTAGCCTTCATATAATCTTTAACCTTGTCGAGAGCGACCCGTTCCTGAACCATTGTATCGCGGTCACGGATAGTGACTGCGTGATCAGTGATCGTGTCATAATCAATCGTGATACAAACCGGAGTTCCGATCTCATCCTGACGTCGGTAACGTTTACCAATTGAACCGGAAGTATCGTACTCGCACTTGTAATCTTTCTGAAGTTCACGAAGAAGTTTCTGTGCAGTAGGCTCAAGCTCAGCTTTCTTCATGAGCGGCATGACTGCTGCTTTGATGGGAGCGAGACTTGGCTTGAATCTCATCACAACTCTTTCTTTTTCAGGGTCACCCGGGAATTCAGTCCGGTAAGCATCACTCATTACCGCCAGCATACAGCGATCGCATCCGACCGAAGTTTCGAGAACGAACGGTATATACTTTTTATTTCCATCCATCTGATCAGTGTAGTGAAGATTTTTACCGGAAAACTGCTCATGCTGTTTCAGATCGAAATCTGTGCGCGAGTGAATCCCTTCCATCTCACCCCAACCATGGGCGAATTCATATTCAATATCGAAGGCAGCGTCAGCATAGTGAGCGAGCTCTTCATGCTTTTTCCAGCGAAGTCTTTCAGGACGAAGTCCGTTATCGAGATGCCATTGCCAGCGGAGTTGTTTCCATTGTTCCATCGCATCCGCCTGGGTGCCCGGTTTGATGAAGTATTGCATTTCCATCTGTTCAAACTCGCGGGTTCTGAAAATAAAGTTCCCGGGTGTAATTTCGTTACGGAATGCTTTTCCGATCTGAGCGATACCGAAAGGAAGTTTTCTTCTCATCGTTGTCTGCACGTTCGGGAAGTTCACAAAAATTCCCTGGGCCGTTTCCGGGCGCAGATAAACTTTTGCTGAAGTATCTTCAACTGGTCCCATCTGGGTAGAGAACATAAGATTGAAGTTTCTTGGTTCAGTGAATGAATCTTTTGCCTTACAGGTAGGGCAAGGTGCCTTCAGGTCAATGTTGTCCGCGCGGAAGCGGCCTTTACAGATTTTACAATCCACCATCGGATCCGAAAAGTTATCCACGTGGCCGGAGGCTTTCCACACAGTGGGATGCATGAGAATGGCTGCATCGATACCGTCGATATCATCACGGAAAGTCATCGCTTTCCACCATGTCTGCTTGATATTATTTTTCAGTTCAACCCCTAACGGGCCCATATCCCAGCAGGAACCAAGTCCGCCGTAGACTTCAGAACTTTGAAAAATAAATCCACGATGTTTGCTATGGGCGACCAGATCGGCCATCGACTTCAGATTCTCTTCTGACACAATGCACTCCTGAGGTTGATTAGACGTCGAGATTTTATCATGCAGA
>JAYVHR010000414.1:0-2151 GCA_043771075.1 Bacteriovoracaceae bacterium | reverse complement strand
CGCTACTCGTACACATACAACTGGCATTACACAGACTGGTCTGATGAAGCTCATGATCATGATGAAACGAATTCTTCAGGGAAACTCATGGGATCAATCGATGCCCAGCTCGCAGTTCTGAAGAGCCCGACAGCAACCCGCGAAGAAAAAGAATTCGCACTCAAGTTCATTACTCACCTCATCGGCGATCTTCACATGCCTCTTCACGTGGGTAACGGTCTCGATCAAGGCGGAAACTTCTGTAAAGTTTCTTACATGGGCCAGAACACAAACCTGCACGCTCTCTGGGATGAAGGGATGATCAACTTCACGCATCTTTCTTTCACTGAGCTTGGGAAATTTGCGACTGCCGGGAAAACGATTGATCAGATGAGAGCCGCTCGTTCAGGAAGCCCGATCGACTGGGCCCGCGAATCAAAAGTTCTTCGCGCAAGAATCTATCCTGCTAACGTAGTAGAGCCTCAGACGCCGATGTCTGTGAAAGGCTACTGCCGTAAAGAAACAACTCCGGAAGAAATGCCGAAGCTCTCTTACGAGTATGCTTATCAGTTCATGCCGGTAGTAGAAGAGAGAATTTTTCTCGCGGGACTTCGCCTCTCAGTTCTTCTGAACGAAGCACTTAAGTAATTTCAAAACTACTTATTTCTTCCGGGGCCACTGGCTTCGGAAGAGTAAGCTGGTAATAGCCCACGTCCCACCATTTGCCCTGCTTAAATCCTACTTCCGGAAATCTTCCCACGAATTTAAATCCCAGCTTTTCGTGAATGCCCACACTCGCCTCATTGGGAAGAGTGATGCCGCCGATGATATTGAGAACACCAATCGTTTTTAAGTGCGCGAAGAGTTCGAGATAAAGTTTTTTTCCGGTTCCGTTGCCGCAATGATCCCGATGAACATAGATAGACGATTCAACTGACCAGCGATAAGCCGCGCGCGTTTTAAAAGGTGTCGCGTACGCATAGGCCACAATCTCTCCCTCGCGCTCGAGAACGAGCCAGGGAAATTGTTTTGAGTAATCTATGATCCGCTCTCTCATCTCGTCCACAGAGGGAACATCGATCTCGAAAGTAATCGATGTGTCGGTCACATAGTAAGAGTAAATATCGCGGATTGCGGCAGCATCATCCGCACATGCCATTCTGATTTTTTCCATGGATCTATCTTAAAAACGCCACGATTGACTGGCAAACGGCGATGTTTTTCAGTCAGGTTTAAGGCCTAATTCCTTGAGATTACGAAAAGAGAGGAAGGAAGTTTTGATCGGGATAATAATCTTTAGAATTTCGGGGAAAAGCGCCGATATATCCCCTGAGGTCTAAGACCATGGAAGTTTTGAATTTAGGGAAGAAAACTGTCAGCCAATTGCTAGTGATGATTTATCTCATCACTAGTTGCAATCCAATGGCTGCACCGGTATCGAAGCGCGGACTCGCTGCTGCCGATGGTTCTATTTCCACAACAGCAGGCTCTTCTTCCGGCGCCGGTGGTGGAGCAGCGGATGATGATGACGTCATTGGTGATGGATCAAGTCTTCCTCCGAAAGTAGAACTCCGCCATCTCATTGAACCAAATCTTTCTTACGATACAACTTATCAAACCGGTACAGGTCTTTCTTCTACTGGTTCTTACGTCCGTAAAATGACACTTCCGAAAAACTATGCCGGTAAACTCTACGTTGCTGGTATCAACGTCGGAACACTTTCCGACCGTATCGTACGTGTGAAATTCAAATGGGGTGCAAACCGCAAGGCGATTCCTGAAGAAGGAATTCCTGCGACAGTTGTTCAGGCGCCGGGGATCACTCCGCAAACTCCGATCAGTGTACTCGTTCTCGATTTAAAATCAGAACCTTTCAGATCAGTCCGTCTTCCTTATGATCTCTTCGATTATAATGATTACGATTTCACAGCAGGGGACACCCCGACTCAGGATAACCGGAATACCGGTCTTTACTGTCGTGGATTACAGGTTGCCGATGATCCAACGTATGTTGGTGTAGGAGCTTGCGATGGTGTTCAGTCAAATCCGGATCAGCCGGAAGAAGAATGTCTCTATGCTTATGCAAAAGTTTCTGACCAGGGACTCGTTCGCCAGATCACGTCGGCCCAGGTTCCTCTCAATCCGACTCTCACTCAGAGTAATAGTTTTCTC
>JAYVHR010000413.1:0-2948 GCA_043771075.1 Bacteriovoracaceae bacterium | reverse complement strand
CTTGATGGTGAACTCGCTTTCTCTGAGCAATTTAAACAGCAATTCCCTGTGACTTTCATCGTAAACGACACATACACAGTGAAAGATGGTTTTTACCAGGTAACTCTCGGCGGGACACTCGGTGCACCGGCCCTTCAACCCCGCTGATATGCTGGAATCCGCTCTAAGACAGGCGATTCACTCTTCCGTCACTCACCCCGAGCTCCGGGAGATTCTTGATTACGCTGTTCTACCGGCCGGGAAACTTTTCCGTCCCCGCCTGGTTGAAGCGATTGCTCTCGACCTCGATAAAAAGTTCTCTCCAGACCACCTTCATCTCGCCTGTGCGCTGGAAATTCATCACGCCTACACCTTAGTGCACGATGATCTTCCGGCGATGGATAATGACCTTGTGAGACGTGGGAAACCTTCGACTCACGCAAAGTACGGCGAATGGAAGGCCATTCTCGCAGGCGACGCCCTTCTCATTTCTTCTTTTGAGCAACTGATGAAGATTGAGTCCACGAAGATTCGCGATATCCATCGCCTCTTCAGCTGGTGCACCGGAGGAAAGGGACTTATCTTAGGACAGTTTCTTGATTTGGGAAGTGCAGGCAAAGTGAATACCACTGAAGTGATCCGTATTCATGAGCTGAAAACGGCGCGACTGATTCAGGCGGCGGTGGCCGGTGCCGCTCTTATTTCACAGAAAAAGTTTTCGCATGATTATTTCCGCCTCGGACGCGAGATCGGAATTACCTTCCAGCTTCTGGATGATCTGAATGAGCTGACCGAAGGAAAACTTTCCCCTCATGAGAAAGACATCAATCCGTTTCTTCTCAATCGTCCGATGGCAATAAAGGCCTTCAGCAGGTCATTTGAAAATCTCACGCGTCTTATGGAGAAAGAAAAACTCTCCCACCTGAATGCGATGCTAGTGAATTATTTTTCGGACAACAGAAAATCACTCTCAGAGAAAATGACGGCTCTTTCTTCTCATCTGGGAAAAGAAATAATAACTGAGCTCGCGAAGTTTCTTACCACTTCTTAGTAAATTTAATTTCGTGGATAATGTTGAGTGCGTTCTGAATCAGTGTGCGGGGATTTTCACCTACAGCGACCGGAGCTTTCACTGTCACACTCTCTTCATTCTGCAGCTGAACCTTGGCCTCAGGAATGGTGAGTTTTTCATCGAAGAGAAGTTTTTTAATTCTGAGAATTGTTTCCACATCTTTTCTGGCGTAAAGCTTCTGACCGGAATCACCCAGGACGGGAGAAATCTCCGGAAATTCTGTTTCCCAGAAACGGATGACATAAGGCTTCACCCCCGTAATGGGGGTGAGCTCTTGAAATTTAAAATTGGATTTATTTGGGATCATTAGAGAAAGGATAACAGCTCCGACTATTCGTCGTCACTATCATCGCCATCGTCGTAGACCGTGTCATCGATGTTGTTAAGGAATGAGCTTAGTGCGCGAGGCTTAGCTTCTTTAACAGGAAGTGCCGTATTTTCATTTCCGCTTTCATCAAGACGGTGAGAATAACGATCAGTGATGTCCTCTTTGAGGATTTGCGAGGGCTTGAAGGTAAGTACCCGACGAGCACTGATATTCATTGCCGTACCTGTCTGAGGGTTACGACCAACTCGAGTTGCCTTGTCGCGAATAGAAAAGTTTCCGAATCCGGAAATCTTCACTTTCTCGCCTTTGGCCAGAGTGTCTTTGATCACTTTGAAAACGAGATCAACTAATTCAGCTGCTTCCTTCTTGGAGAAGCCTGCTTCCTTGTAGATCCGCTCAACAATGTCTGCCTTCGTCATGCTCATTTGAACTCCCATGAAGTTTCAAAAGCTTATCGGTAGTTATTCACTAATTATTAATAGGTTAGCAGGAATAGTAATTTGAGCAACAGAAAAAATCTGCCAAATACCCATTTTTTCGTAGAAAAACCTGGGCCCTCACCTCGTTGTGCCACCTTGGCAAGGCTATCACTCCATGAATATTCCATAACTTAAGCCTAAAGTAGGTGATTACCTGAGTCGATCCGTACAATGATTAAAATTCAACGGGGTTCACATTGAAAAACTTTTTAATTCTCAGCACTCTGATCTTTTTTGGCGCAAACGAAGCCAGTGCTGCGAGAGTGATAAGGCCCATTAAACCAGTTTTTAATACCGCACCCGTTGTCAATGCAGGTGCAGACTTTGTTTCCGAAGACATTGATAAGAACGGATCACAACTTATCAATCTCGCTGGTTCTGCTACTGATAAAGAAAACAACATCGTGACCTATCAGCTTTATTTGAACAATGTTCTTACTCTCTCAGGTTCAGCTGTTTCAGTCTTCCGCTCGCAACACTCTCTTCCGATTGGAACACATCAGTTCCTCATGAAGGCCACTGATGCTAAAGGTCTCGTTGGAAGCGACAGTGTCGCAGTTACAGTGAAAGCTCCAGTTGTAGTGAACACTGCTCCTGTAGTAGATGCTGGTGCAGATATTGTCCGCACGGATTCCGACAACAATGCATCAGAGATGATTACACTCGCTGGTTCAGCGTCAGATGCTCAGAACAATATTTCTTCTTATCGCGTGCTCCTGAATGGCGCCCAGGTGGCGACATCTCTTTCAGCATCCATCACTGTCCCTATCGGATCAAACACTGTTGTGATGGAAGCAACTGATGCTGCCGGACTCAAAGGTTCCGACTCTCTTATGATTACTATTAATCCCGGTCAGGTAACTCCTCCACCAGTCACAGGCGGAAATGGTCCTTCGGCAAATGCCGGAGCTGATATTATGGTTCAGAATAATGATTTCGATGCCGACGGCGAAGCTCCTGGGGTGGAAGCAGTCACAGTCAATGGAACTGCTGCTCAGGGAAGTAATCCTATTGTTTCTTACGTGTGGAAAGTGAACAACGCAGTTGTGGCGAAAGGTTCTTCTCCCACTCTCCTTCAAAATCAGAGATT
>JAYVHR010000412.1:0-2168 GCA_043771075.1 Bacteriovoracaceae bacterium | reverse complement strand
TCTCGTTTCTTCGAGCGAGGAAAAAATCAATCAGGCGAAAGCCGCGTGGGCAAGTGGGAATTTTCCCAATGTGCCGGGCGATCATGAGCGGATCCCACTACCTCTGGATTAGTCTTCCGAAAGAGGATTCGGAGTGGTGCGGATAACGAGAATGGCACCCTGATGCTGGTCGATTAACTTTTGTGAAGGAAACTTAGGCCTGATGGAAATTTCTGCGAAAAAAATTTCTTTAGTCTCGGGATTGATAAGTTTTACTTCGTAGTACAGCATGGCCTACTCAAACGGATTTTTAGCGGAAGAAGTTTAATCAATTCTTCTGAATTAAGAAATCTCAAGAACCGGAGTTCATCCTATGAATAGTTCAACTTTACCTGTTTTGTTTATCGGACATGGTTCTCCCATGAATGCGATTGCCCAGAACGAATATACAGCGACACTCAATAAATTGGGTCAAGATCTTCCACGTCCCAGAGCGATACTGTGCGTTTCCGCGCACTGGATGACGGAAGGAAGCTGGGTTACCCATATGGCGAAGCCTAAAACCATCCACGATTTTTATGGATTTCCACAAGCCTTGTTTGATGTTCAATATCCCGCACCCGGTTCGCCGGAAGTTGCAGAGCTGATTTCAGAACTCATCAAGGATCCCCGGATCAACCTGGATAACGAAATGTGGGGACTTGATCATGGAACGTGGTCTGTGATGAGGCATCTTTATCCTAAAGCCGATGTACCAGTTCTTCAGTTATCTCTTCACCTCGAGCAACCTCCGGAGTATCACTACCAACTGGGGCAGGAGCTGAGAAAACTTCGCGACAAGGGAGTACTCATCATTGGCAGTGGTAACATGATTCACAATCTCCGGAAGATTAACTGGGATGAAAAATCGGAACCATTTCCCTGGGCCGTAGAATACGACAATTGGCTTAAGGGAAAACTCGATGCGCGAGACGATCAGGCGCTGGTGAAAGATTTTCAGAAGACCGAAGCCGGCAAACTGAGTGTGCCCACGACTGAACACTATCTTCCGCTGCTATATGTTCTGGGTGCTGGGGGCAAAGAAGAGAAATTGAAATTCTTCTTTGATGAAATTCATCACTCATCGATCGGCATGAGAAGCTTTATCATCGGTTAGATCTTAGAAGCGCACTGATCCACAATTCGCGTATAAACCGCCAGCGTTTCTTTCTGAACAAGACAGGTCACGATCCGCTGAGGTTTTCCCTTCAGGGTATTTTCCATGCCGACAATGTTCGCACATGGCTTCGGAACTTTTTTACTCTCAGTAACCAGCTTTGCCCAATCGAGATTATCCAGAGGATTTTCTTTGGCCTCAAAGTAGGGGAAGTGAGTTGTCTCACACACCCATTTCTTTCCATCCTGAATTACCTTGTACCAGACCTTGTCGTATTTTCTTTTCACCATGAGAGTGAACATGGGTTTTGCGGCAAAGACCGGTGAGAGGATGAAGAATGAAAGCAGGATGTACTTCATAAACGGCAGCTCTGATAAGATGCGGGAGCTGAAGCTCCTTCAGGACGTGAACATTGAAGAAGGGAGGCCATGTCTTCGGTCATCATGGCGTTCTGTCTGTCACCGTTGGACGCATGATTGTCGTTCTCCATACCGCCTTCAGCAGCAATTTTAATAAACTCTGCCTGAAGTCTACCGAGATCTTTTTCACTGGGAGAGCGGGTGTAAGTGTTGCCGCAAAAAAGTCCCATGGAACCCGCGACTAATTCGCGACGGGCGCGGACATCTGTCATTGAGCGAAGTCTCAGCGTCAGTGCTTTGTGGGCGTACCAATCAGATTCATTTTCAGCACCCCGATCTGCAATCGCTCGGCAAACTGGAGGAGAGTTGAGTCCCATTCTCAGTGCCGCATCTGTTGAAACTTCCGCACATGATCTGGAAGGATTGCATCTTTTTTCCTGAGCTACGAGATAAACCGGAGAGAGGAGTGCGCGGCCATTCACGGGAGTGGAACCCACGAATTCCTGGAGAGTGGAACTCACGAGACGGTTAAAATTCCTGTCCGCGAATTCGTTGGGGTTCATAAAAGCCAAACCCTGATCACGATCAAGGACAGAACAAACGTTCATCTGCCTGAGGACCTGCATCGCCGAAGCTTGATTATCAGACGGGGGAATATCATCCGGCGTGAGTCC
>JAYVHR010000411.1:0-2246 GCA_043771075.1 Bacteriovoracaceae bacterium | reverse complement strand
TCGCATCAAGTCAGATTTCCAGGTCTCCACGTCTCAACCCTACCCTATTTCGTTCACTTCTACTTCCCCATTTTTTCACTCTCAATTCAGTTACTCTCAGGAGGATAATGATCAAGCATTTCCTGTCACTCTCTAGTCTTTCTTCCTCTGAAATAACCGCACTCCTCGATAGGTCCCATTTCTTTTCCCAGAATCATAAAAATCCCGACAAAGTTCACCATCTTCTCCGTCATAAAATTATCGCCAATGTTTTCTATGAGCCCAGCACACGAACCAGATGCTCGTTTGAAGTAGCGGCAAAGCGACTGGGTGTTGAAGTGGTAAATTTCGTACCGGAGAACTCGAGTGTTAAAAAGGGTGAAACCGTCTACGACACTCTGAAGGCACTTGAGAGCCTCGGTGTTGAAGGAATCGTATTCAGACATTCAGATGATAATGTGTTTGATCAGTTAAAAGATAAAATCAATCTCCCACTTCTCAATGCAGGAGCGGGAAAGCACGAACATCCTTCTCAGGGCCTGCTCGATTTATTCACTCTGAGAGAAGAATTCAAAAGACTAGAGGGCCTCAAGATCGCGATCTGCGGAGACGTAAAACACTCCCGAGTCGCCGGCTCTCTTATCGTGGCCGCTGAAAAATTCGGCATGGAGATTTATCTCTCCGGACCTTCATCACTTATTCCTAAAACTCAGAAGGGTTTTGTCAGGGAAATCGACTTTGACGATGCACTCCCCAAAGTGGATGCTGTGATGATGCTCAGAATTCAGCTCGAACGTCACGAAAGTCTGGAACTTAACCAGGATAGCTATCATCGCGACTTCGGAATGACTCCAGCAAGACTTGCGAAAATGAAGAAAGAAGCGATCATTCTTCATCCGGGTCCTTTCAATCGTGGTATCGAAATTTCGGATGAACTCGTTGAGCATCCACAGTCCAGAATCTTTAAACAAATGGAAAACGGAGTCTACGCAAGGATGGCCATTCTTGAGTGGGCAATGGGACAAGGGAAATAAATGAAAACAATCAAACTGATCCTCGAGACAGGCGAAGAGTTCATCGGCGAATCGATCGGATACGAGATCGAGAATGCTTACTCACTTGGTGAGCTCGTTTTCAACACCAGCATGACCGGGTATCAGGAAATCCTTTCTGACCCATCATATTGCGATCAGATGGTAGTCATGACTTACCCCATGATCGGGAATTACGGTGTTAACAAGGATGATTTTGAATCCCTGACACCGGCCTTGAAGGGACTTGTTGTTCACGAGTGCCCGATGGAAGGATCCAACTGGCGGAATGAATATTCTCTGCGCGAATTACTTACCCGATTTAAGATTCCCGGCATCGCCGGTTTAGATACACGCGAGCTCACGAAAAAAATCCGCGACCGCGGAGTGATGAAAGCACTTCTTACGCCGATCAACTATCCAAGAGAAGCTGCATTGGCCACACTTGCCAAGCCCATGGGCACTGACCAGATCGCAAGAGTCTCAACGAAAAGCCCGATCCATTTTCCCGGCGGTGGAAAAAGAATCATCCTCATGGATTTCGGTTATAAAAAAAATATCCTCCGCTCGCTGACAAAACGTGACTGTGATGTGGTGATTGTTCCGTGGAACGCCAGTCTTGAGCTCATCGAATCTTACCGCCCTCATGGGATTCTTCTTTCAAACGGTCCTGGTAATCCGAAAGACATTCCGGAAGTACTCCCGGTCATCCGCGATCTTCAGAAAAAATATCCGATGTTCTCTATCTGTATGGGTCACCAGCTTTTTGCTCTCGCCAATGGTGCAGACACAGAGAAACTGAAGTTCGGTCATCGTGGCGCTAATCATCCGGTGAAAGACCTTCGCCTGGGTAAAGTATTCATGAGCTCTCAGAATCACGGCTACGCTGTGACAAACGATTCCATCAATAACTCGCAACTTGAAATCACCCAGATAAATATCAATGACAAGACAGTCGAAGGTCTGAAACACAAGACCTACCCTGCCTTCTCAGTTCAGTACCACCCGGAAGCTTGTCCGGGCCCGGAAGACACTGGATGGCTCTTTGATGATTTTCTCTCAGGAATAAGGAACTAATATGCCTATCAATCGTGAACTTAAAAAAGTTTTGGTCATCGGTTCAGGACCAATCGTCATTGGTCAGGCCGCAGAGTTTGATTATTCCGGAACTCAGGCCGTGAAGTCTCTCATCGAAGAAGGTGTGGAAGTGGTATTGGTGAACTCCAATCCCGCGAC
>JAYVHR010000410.1:0-3910 GCA_043771075.1 Bacteriovoracaceae bacterium | reverse complement strand
GAGAAAAGCCGCCACAATATAAGTAAGCGTATCCCTCAATGTTCCACGCACTTCTTCCGGATAATTGTTGGGAGTGATGATTTCCGGAAGTTCGTTCCGTTTCAGTTTTCCGAGATCGTCGCGGATTTTCCACGCTTTCTCAAATCCTGCAAAAGCTTCCTGATAGATTTCATCCATCGTCATAGTCTTGAGATCAAAACTTTCTTTTCCAGAAACTTTTTCGCGCTTACGGATTTCCCATGAATACGACTGTCCATAGATCTGCAATGTGCGCGCATAGGCGAGGCTCACCATTGCATTCGCGACAGGATCTTTCGGCCATTCACGCGCCCGCAATTCTTTCACAGCAGTCTCATATCCATGGAGGCCGATTTTCAGCATCGCCTCTTTCACGATGAGCTTTGCCCAATCGCGATCTTTCTTGGAAGACTTCGAGTCTTCTATCTTCTCCTGAACGCGCTTTAGCGCTTCAGCATATTTCTGATTGCTGATCAGATTATCAATATCCTGATCAGAAACCGGCTTATTCGCCATGACCGGGAAAAGAGTAAAAAGGAGGAACACGAAGCTAAGCTTCAGGGTAAGATTAAAGATTTTTTTCATAGAGAAAGTTTAAGAGAAGAACCGAAAATACTCACATTGCGGAAGGCTAAAAGAGGTGGGTGAAAATAAGAGGAATGACCTCTACCCCAATCAGAAGGATAACGATCATTTCCATCATCTGATTTCGCGACTCATTAACCTCAGAATGAAGAAGTTTTGAAACCTCGGCCAGATTACTCAACTTATCGTCGATGCTCCTCTGCCAGTCGTCGAAACGGAACCTTTGGGAAGACGCCCGGAAAATCGTTGCCAGGTAAAAATCTCCCACTGTTTTGAAGGAGTTTTCCACATTCTCCACAATCTCAGAGATCTCAAGGTAGATCTGCCCCGCTTCTTCAGCGATACGCGAATACTTATTCGAAAAGAGCCCGCGCTTCTTACCAACAACCTCGTTATAAAGTGTATTCAGGCGCTGATCCAGAAGATCATCATAAAAACGCATTTCCAGAAGCTGGTTAAGGGCAAACTCAATAATCAGTGGAACATCCATGGAACCACCCGGCTCAAGCACCAGGGCCGAGTTCCAGTCAACCACGACAAGATCATCACGCGAATACTGAAAACGATTTTCCAGAATATTCTTTTTCATCGAATCGGACAGAAATTCCTTTGTCTCAGCAAGAATCAGTGCGGGAATATCGACTTTATCCATCAGCTGAGCGGCTGGGACATTCAGTCCGTCAAATTCCTGGATGAAATAAATGACGTAGTCCTCATTCATTGTCCATGCAATCGGTTTATTAATCGCAGACGTAATATCCTTCTGAAATTCTTTGGCCTTGATGTGAGCAAGCTCGTCAATCTCTCCGTCTTTTTCCAGCCAGGCGGCATTTTGCACCAGCTCGAGCCATGAAGTTCCTTCACTGATCGGGATCTGAAAGCAAAGTGATAATGTACCGAAGTGCCAGACTTTCGCTGTGAGTTCAACCGCGACTTTTTTCGAACCAAGCTGAAGTTCGATTGTTCCCAGCTGAATGGAAACGGGAGTACGCGAGATGATGAGAGATTTATTTTTTCTTTCGAGCTTGAATCGCTCTTTCAGATTCTTATCCTGAAAGAGAGCCTCTACGACATCGAGATCAATTTCTGATCCGATGTCGTAAACGCGGTAAACTAAAATTCGACCAGTCTTAACTCTTATTTCCATAACGTGTCCGATGCTTTGGAGCCTTTCTCATAGTGCGGGCAAAGCGAGCGGCCGTGTCCTGAGCTACATCCTCGGCCTGCTTCGTGGCCGCTTCTTCAGCTGTCCTCAATTCTGTTTCCTTGATTGAACGGACAGTTTCGTAATAGTTTTCCTTACGGAATGCCTGGAATTTCTTGTCATCGGCAGGGCGCGCAGTCTTCGAAACAATCTTCGCCACTTTCGTAACGTTAAGAGTTTTCTTCGCAGAGATAAACTTACGATCCAGAGTTTTTTCTCCATGCTCATTGAGACCAAGTGCTCTCAGAAGTTCTCTTCTGGTAGTGAACATATACTGTCCGACCGGGAGAGACTGAATGTTCAGTCCTTCGATCGCCACCCGGCGGAGTTTATCAACCGTAAGATCGACAGCATCACAGATCTTTCTGATCTCGCGGTTCTTACCTTCATTCAGGCGGAACTCGAGCCATGTTTTATTCGGAAGCTGCTCAATCACGCGGACTGAGCTTGGTTTCATAAGTCCGTCTTCTGTCATCACACCACGACGGATTCTTGCGAGAATTCCTTCGTTCACGTGACCGAAAACTTTCACTTCATAGACTTTCTCAACTTCATAGCGTGGGTGCATGATCATGTTCGCAAGATCACCGTCATTCGTAAGAATGAGAAGACCTTCAGAAAGATAATCAAGACGACCGACAGGGAAAATTCTCTGTTTCACACCGTAGATGAGATCCATTACTGTTGGACGGCCTTCAGGATCGGAAAGTGTCGTCATATAAGCGCGCGGCTTGTTCATGACGAGATACATCTTATCGACAGCTGAAAGTTCGATTGTTCTGTCATCGACCTGGATAATGTCTGTATGAGGATTAACTTTTGTTCCGAGTTCAGTAACAATCCGTGAGTTCACAGTGACACGTCCATCGAGGATAAGACCTTCGGCCTTACGACGAGAAGTGACTCCGCAATCTGCGATTACTTTTTGAAGACGTACTGATAATTCTTGATTGGCGACTTTTGTAGTCATTGAAAACCTCCATCTACCATCACGGCAGTTATTAAAATGTCTTGGGCAGTATTTACCCGCCTCAATGCCCTTGGTCAAGTAACCGGCACGGACGGGTATGAAAGGATCGCAAAATAAAGGGTTTAGACCTCTTTATCGGCCTGATCAGTGTCGATAACATCATTCAGGAACGCGAGATCGATATCAAGATCGCGCGCCTTATCGATAGCCTCGCCGATAGAAAGATCGAGATTATTTTCCTCGTTCTCCACCGCGAAATCCATCTCGCCTTCTTCAAGCTTCTTACCAGAAATCATATCATCGAAAACTTTATCGAGAGCGGCTTCGAGAGCTGAAGCTTCGAAGGCCAGTGCCTGCTCTCTCATATTCTCTTCCTGGGCATCAAGCTCTGCCATGTCCTGAGCGCGGAGAGCTTCGAACTCTTCATCAACTTCAGGTGCATTGTGAATAACACCTTCAAGAGAAATATCGACGGCTTTGGCATCAATCACATTCATGAGAGTGTTTGAGGCGGTTGCGAGAATGTTCTGGCGAAGAGATGCTTCTTTATTCACGAAATCCTCAAGGATATCGAAAGCAGACTTCCGTACCGCGGACTCTCCGTCTGTCTTTCTCTTCTCTTCAGACTTGAGAAGCATGGTGAAGTTTGTGTCTGCAGGAATGTTAACGATGTCCTGAGAAAGCTTATCGAGCTCTTCGAACTCATCAACGCTGAAACGTTTGAGGCTATCTCCGCGGAAGACAACAGACTTGATGTCAGCAATTGTTCCGATGGTATTTTTCATCGCCATTTCCTCGAGTTCATACTCAGGAGGAAGAGCGGAAATATCTGCAAGGTTGAAGACTTCGAGGAATTCAGAAGTTGTCCCGAAGAGTGACGGACGACCAAGCTCTTCCGAGCGGCCAGTCATCTGAACGAGACGCTTATCCATGAGTGCGCGGATGATGTGCGAAGAATCCACACCGCGGATTTTTTCCACGTCAGTTCTTGAAACCGGTTGCTTGTAAGCAATGATCGCAAGGACTTCAAGGGCTGTCGGTGTGAGAACCAGAGAATTAATCTTGAAGAGATTCTGGACGAACTTGGAATACGTCGCCTTTGTGCGGAATTGGTATCCTTCCGCCACTTCCAC
>JAYVHR010000409.1:0-2864 GCA_043771075.1 Bacteriovoracaceae bacterium | reverse complement strand
TTTTTCCCGATGTTAATTACCCAGAGAACAAATGCTGACGTCAGACCGAAACTTACTAATCGGAGAAAATTCCCGGTATCGGGAGGGAGAATAAAAATTCCAAAACCAAACAGAAAAAGTGAAAGAGAAAATATCCCGGCCCCTACACCAAAAAACCAGGCAGTGAGAAATACCACCGGATAAAGTAACGCGAACCGGGCGCCCAGAATTTCGGGATAGGCCAGGTGAAAATAAAGGATAACTAGAGTTACGATGCCGGACAGCAGATAGGAAACCAATCCTTGATTCCGGCGAATATTTGTTTCTTCTTCACCAGTATAATGCGCGTAAATCATGTACACGGCTCCATGTGTTTAACTCTTAGAATAATGATCATTTCTCTTCTCTTACACAACTTAATGAAACCTTAATGTAAGAAAACAAAAATACTTTTATCAAAGAAAAATTAATGAATCGGGCCTTGACTCTGACTCGCAGAGATTGTGATGCTTTTGAGATGAAAGCTGCTGTTTTCCACCGGCCAAAAAAAATCACCTGCGATCAGGTTCCCGACCCGGGGATCGAAAATTCGAGCGATATCATCCTCAAAGTAACATCCACTGCCATCTGTGGGTCTGACCTGCACATTTATAACGGACTCATCCCTGAAGTCCGGCCAATGATCATGGGCCACGAATTCATGGGCGTGGTGGAAGAAGTAGGAAGCCAGATTCGCCACCTGAAACGTGGTGACCGCGTGGTTGTTCCTTTTCCGGTTGCCTGCGGCCACTGTTATTTCTGCGAACACCAGCTCTCCCCTCATTGCGAAAACTCAAATCCAAATTATGGTCCTGAAGGCGGGCTGCTCACGGAAAAAGGCGCGGGACTTTTCGGCTACACAGACCTATATGGAGGCTACAGTGGCGGTCAGGCAGAGTATGTGCGGGTGCCCTATGCTCATTTCGGACCGAGAAAAATTCAAAGCTCTTTGAAAGACGAAGAAGTTTTATTTCTCACTGACATTTTTCCCACCGGATGGTGTGCAATCGACTGGGGAGAATTGAAAGGTGGAGAAACAGTTGTCGTTTTAGGCGCGGGCCCTGTTGGCATCATGGCCATGAAGGCCGCGTGGCTAAAAGGGGCCGGAAGAGTGATCGGAGTGGATCGCCTTCCCTATCGCCTTGAACGCGCGAGAAAATCCGCGAAGGCCGAAACAATAAATTTTCAGGAAGTAAATCCTGTCGAGGCGGTAAGAGAAATGACCCGTGGATATGGTGCCGATCTTGTTGTTGATGCTGTCGGCATGGAAGCGGAAAAATCTTTTTTCGAAAAAGCGGCGAATCTTGTTCATCTGCAGATGGGTTCCATCAATGCACTCAGGACTGCTGTCAGTCTGGTGAGACGAGGAGGAACTGTATCTGTCGTCGGTGTTTACGGAACAAGCTATGATAATTTTCCGTGGGGACAGATCTTTGAGAAAGGAATTAAAATCCGCGCGGGGCAGGCACCAGTTCACCGTTATATCGATGAACTCCTCTCGTTAGTAAAAGAAAAGAAAGTCTTCCTCGATGACATCATCACTCACACACTTCCACTTTCAAAAGTCGCCGAGGCCTATCACATCTTCAATGCCAAAGAGGACCACTGCCTCAAAGTTGTGCTTAAACCGCATTAGGATCCTCGTAAGCTTAGACTGAATCTTTTCACTTTCCGCCCACTTGCCCTCACTCTCTAGGGACATGTCTATGTTTCTTCACAACTATAAAGATTCAGCACGAGTTGTTTGGCCGGGCCTTATAATGTCCGATAAGAATAAAAGTTTTCCCTATGGTGAAATGAAAAGAAACTCTGCTTCGATTCTATTACTCACTCTCTTCATCGCTTCCTGCTCAAAAATTGGCGGAGGCGGAGCTGCCGGGGCCGGACTCGGAGTCTCTCCTGATGTCAGCTCATCACCTAACTCGAATCCAAATTCAGCTCCAGAATCAGCACCGGTTGAAATTCCTGCAGCACCTTCAGCAGGATCGCTTCCCGTTGTCGTTGTTCCACCGCCGGTCGTTGTTACAGCACCAGTTGCGGCACCAGTGGCAGAAGTTCCGGCAGCTCCTGTTGCAGAAGTTCCAGCAGTACCTGTGGCAGAAGTTCCGGCCTCGACTAATAAGGACATTGATTCCATACTTGTCATTCCAGAGAACAGTCAAATTGCCCAGAACCCTGCTGCGGCATCAATAAATGAAATCATTGAAGGAGTTCCTGGGTTAGATCTTCCTATCATTATCGTTACTGGTGAAGTTGCCGTGAATTCTGATACCCCATCTCAAAATTCAGATATGCCCCTTTCAAGTTCACCGGAATCGGAAAGTTTTGGAGTTCTGATTGATGATGTACCTGCAGCTTCGGTAATTGAGTCGGAAGTTGTAGCCTCAGAATTGCCTGTTTTAAGTGAAACCGAAATCGCTTCAGCAAACGGTCCAGAATCTGCTCCGGTTGCAGAAAATCAGAAACCTGCAGCGGTAGCGATGAATGAGATTATTGAAGGTGTACCTGGATTAGATCTCCCGATCATTCTCGTTGCTGGTGAAGTAGCCGTGAATTCTAATACCTCATCTCATAATTCAGATGTGCCCCTTTCAAGTGAATCCGCAATTGCACCTGAAAACGCTCCTGAACCTGCTCCGGTTGCAGCGGCCCAGAATCCTGCTGCGGAAGCAATAAATGAAATCATTGAAGGAGTTCCCGGATTAGATCTTCCCATCATTCTCGTAGCTGGGGAAGTTGCCGTGAATTCTGATATCCCATCTCAAAATTTAGATGTGCCCCTTTCAAGTTCACCGGAAGCGGAAAGCTTTGGAGTTCTGATTAATGATGGTCCTGCAGCTGCAGCT
>JAYVHR010000408.1:0-13019 GCA_043771075.1 Bacteriovoracaceae bacterium | reverse complement strand
CATAAATTTTTCTTTGGGCCTTCACAATATCCACATGGCCAAGAATCCCCGGAATGAGCCGGCTACCCACCCCCAGAATAATTGAAGCGATCGCTCCTTCATAGTGAAGTTGCTTGAATACTTCTGCATCAAAGAAAATACTTCCAAGAGCAGAGAGAAACCACAGTAACAGACCGACAAAAATAAAAATGAACGTATAAGGTGGATTTTCCTGCCGGCGCAGGATCCGGGAAAGCATGAAGATGAAAATAGTCAAAGGCTGGAGAGAGGAGAAGAAAAAAACAAGATTCTCCTGTCCTCTGTAGGCAAAGGCCAATCCCCCTGCCGTAACAAACATAAAGGCGAGAATTTCCGTTTTAGTTGCAGTCATGGTTCTTGAGAATTTCGGAATTGCTGTCATCAGAAAGCCACTGATAAAGCATCCGGCGAAACCATTTATCATGAGATACCGATGAAGAACCACGGGATAGTTTTCTGGATTCCAGATCATCGGAACCCAAAGCAAGGCCCCCCACAAAAGTAATAAAATCCCCAGTGGGAAGAATAGACGATAGGGCTCATTCAGGATGACATTCTTGTCAGTCATGTTTCGTTGCGATTTGCTTCCAGATAAAATATCCGGTTGCTAGAATTCCTGCGGACAGGAAAGTTGCCTTCTGGAGATCAGACTTCAAAGGCTGAGTGGATTCAGCGTACGTAAGATTCTGAAGAAGTAAAATTGAGGCGGTCATTGTTATGGAGCTGGCAACCGCAGTTGAGACTGGAATGGTTAACGGCCCCTTCGCAGAAGCAGTGGTAAAAGTCAGAGATGGTTCAGCAATCTTCTCCTGAGTTATTCCCAGTCGTTTTAAAGAAACGGGATGAATGCTTTGAATGTGAAAAACCGGATGCATATTGATTTGCGTATCATTTTTTTCCGGTTGGTAAGTAACAAACCCTTTCAGTAGAACTTCATCTTCCGGTTTGAGCTTCTGAAGGATCTCACTCAGTCCATCATTTTCAAGTTGAATGGCATTCCCTGTCAGCGTTTCCGCTTCCTTGATGGAATGAATCCGTGCAAGGACATGAACATTCTCCATCCTGGAAGTGTCGGCCCGGGACCAGATGGAAGAGAGAAGGAGCAAGCAAAGGACGAGAATTTTAGAGGTGAGCTTTTTCATTGGAATCAGTTTACCGTGGCAACAGATCAGCCTGGTATGAGTGTCGTCATGGCCCAGGCTGATTTTGATCAGTTTATTTTTGAATGATGGCGTTAACTGATTTTCCTTCGATTGATCGCACATAAAGGAGAACATCCTGCTGGGGGAGCTCCCGGATGTTAAACTTGATCGGGATTTCAATCCGCGTACGGTTCTCGTTACAAGCGGCTCCGGTTTTCTTCATCACCGGGAGGATTGAAATGACATCCTTCTTATTCGAAATATATTCCACGTGATCAAAGACGACACAATCGCTGGGAGTTTTTGCGTAAAGTACTGCGTCTCCTGCAAGACCGCCTGTGAATCCAAGTTCGACGTATTCCACAATAGGGTAGAGATGATCATCTACACTTTCCGAGCGTGAAACCGCAACAGAAAGTGCGTTTCTCTGAGCGTAACGGGAACCTTCGTTCACGACGATGTCATAGTCACCACCCTGGAGGTTCCCAAGTGAAATCTCCTCCGTAAATGGCACGGTCATCGCTTCACAGAGTTCTGATCGGTCATTTTCCCGCTTCAAGGCCGTCACTGTAATACTTATCTTTTCCTCTTTTACAGCAACATCAATCTTGTTTCTGATAAAGCATGGATTCGGAAATTTTCCGGTCACAATGACTTCGACGTTGTCATTATTGTCGAATCCTCTGGGTACATACAGGTGATCCACTGGTGAGATGATAACTTCCGGTACGGCCGTGGCAAGAGTTGAAAATGTAAGTAAGGCAGTGATGAGACTGAGACGGTTCATTGATTCCTCCCTGGAATAGTGTGTTCGTGAAATCAGCATAACGAATCAGATGCGTCCGGAAGCTGAGCAGAGGAGGCTGAAATTATGATTGTTATCATGTTTCTCGTATTACCCGTCTGATAACATCCCGGACATGCGCATAGCCATCTTTGATACCCATGATTTTGAAAGACCGTTTTTTGAAAAAGAAAATATTTCTCATGAGCATGAACTGATCTTTTTTCAGGTTAAGCTTTCTCCGGTCACAGCATCGCTGGCAGACGGCTTTCCCTGCGTGTGCCCATTTGTGAACGATGATCTTTCGCGCCCGACGCTTGAACGGCTTAAAGCGGGAGGCACTTCTCTCATTGCTCTTCGTTCCGCCGGATTTAATCACGTTGATTTGCAGGCGGCGTCTGAACTTGGACTCACTATTGTCCGGGTACCGGAATATTCACCCTATGCGGTGGCAGAGCATGCGGTGGCACTCATCCTGACTCTTAACCGTAAAACTCACCGCGCTTTCAATCGTGTCCGTGAAGGGAATTTTTCCCTCTCGGGATTGGTAGGTTTTGATCTGCACGGAAAAACTGTTGGTGTCATCGGCACCGGAAAAATTGGACGCGTGTTCGCAAAAATCATGCAGGGCTTTGGTTGCCATATTCTCCTTCATGATATTTCTCCTGATGACAACTTCGCTGCTTCTTTGGAATCACGTTACGTCTCTCTTGGCGCGATTTATGAAAATTGCGATATCATTTCTTTGCATCTTCCGCTTCAGAAAGAAACAAAGCACCTGATCGATGACAATGCATTGAAAGCGATGAAGGGTGGAGTCATGTTGATAAATACCGGGAGAGGGGCACTCATTGATGCGAAGGCACTGATTAAGCATCTCAAGTCCGGTCACATCGGAGCCGCCGGGCTTGATGTGTATGAAGAAGAAGCGGGAGTTTTTTTCAACGATCTCTCCAGCCAGATTTTATCCGATGACATCCTCGCCCGACTTATGACTTTCCCCAACGTACTCATCACCGGGCATCAGGCATTTCTCACGAATGAGGCCCTCTCCAACATCGCAGAAACCACACTCCAGAACATTTCGGCATTTGAAAAACACGAGAAACTCAAAAATATCGTTTCCTGACGAGAATCATCTTCTTTTCCGGCTTCAGTCAGCGGCACTCTGTTTTGGCCAGGGCTATTGTTGTTTCATCAACCAATGGAGGTTTGTATGAAACAGATTCTTTTCGCTTCTCTCATTATGATGTCCGCTACCGCGGCCTATGCTCAGATGGATGTTACTTCAGCACCGGTGAAACACCTCTATGTGCCGACCGGCTTTGACAGCAATGATTCAGTCGAAGTTGTCGTAACAGGAAATTTTCCTAACCCATGCTACTCCCGCAATACAGTTTCGGTAGAAGTAAAAAATGACATGATTAATGTTGAAATCAGCGCTCTCACCAGATGGGAAAAACTAAATTGTCCTGATATGCAGGTTCCATTCAAGGAAGTTGTGGCGATCGGGAATCTCCAGGGTGGCGATTACAAGATCAATGTGAACGGAAAGCTCAGTGAAAAACTTTCGGTGTCTGAAGCTTCTTCAGGGGCAGTGGATGATCATCTTTATGCGGCCATCGATAATCTGGAACATGTAAGTGGAGATAATTATATTCTTCACGGCTGGCGCTACAGTCACTGTGTGGATTTAGACCGGGTTGAGGTTGTGTCTAACGGAAAAGACACCTTATCTGTTCTTCCTATCATGAAGCAGACGACTGATTTCTGCCCGATGAAAATGACTCCGGTGGCCTATCCGGTAAAGCTTGGCCTTCGTAGTTTGAAAATTTCTGAGCCTCTCGTTCATGTCCGCACGATGGACGGGAAATCGTTCAATACTGTCCTTGATCTCAGAGAACGCAGATGAATGCAAAAGTTCTCATCTTCCTTCTCGCTAGTACCGGAAGTCAGGCAGCGTGCCTGCCTGACGCCGAGTCTTTTTCCAAAAAAATACTCGTTGATGTCAGGGACATTGAGGATGCGGCCTCTCACTTTGAAGGGATTGTAAAAACGATTCTCCCTTCCGGACAGGATCTGATTGTACGACTTGAACCAAACAATCCGCGAACCAATGCAGAAATCACTAAATCCGGAAACGAGCTTTCTATGATCGTCTGGGGCGGAATGATCGGTCACCCGGAAATGGATCGGGGAACATTCTTTCTTCTTCTCTGTCACGAGCTGGGACACGCTCTGGGTGGTCCACCTTTGAAATCCCGCACAGGATGGTCATCGACAGAAGGGCAGGCGGATTATTTTTCGGGCGGGGAGTGCTTTCATCTTTTTGAGCCTGATGAAGAGATCTTTGCCCAATCGGCACTTCGACTCACAAAAATATATTCGGAAGTGCTCCGGGAAGAAGTACCCAGTCTCAACCGCTGTGATGAGGGTCAGGTGCTGCGGATAAATTTCGGTTATCCGAATGTCCAGTGCCGCCTCGATACTTTGATGGCGGGCTGGAGGAAATTACCAAGGCCACGGTGCTGGTTTCTCCCATAACCTGATAAAAGTCATAATTCGGACCAATCCCCATCATCTCTATCCTAAGTGATTCCTGAGAGAATGATATTCAGCTAAGGAGTTTTCTATGTCTTTCCCGAATAAAGTCGTTGTTGCCATCGATTTCAACGAAGAGCTACCGGCGAGGCTTAAGTCTCTCCGGAAACTTGATTATCTGAATCAAAGTGAAATTCATTTTGTTCACGTGTTTCCCACGACTACCTATCCTTTTGGACTGGGTGAATTTCCCATGATTTTCCCCATGGAAGCTGATCGTGATTTGATTTCTCAGGCCGGTCTCGTTTTAATGATCAATATGACGGAAGCAGCTCTGCCCGCGACTTTTGTCGGAAAAACAGTTCCTAAAATCTTATTCAGTGATGATGAGAAAGGTCAATTTGCCCGTTATGTTAAGGAAGAAAAGGCCGATCTGGTCCTTATCTTCAGCCGGAAACGGCATGGATTTTTTGATAGCTCATTTGGCCAGTATGTCAGTAAGCACACGGATTGCGATGTGCATTTTATCAAACCACAAGTTTAGGAGATTTTGTGCAGACACAAACACACGGTGAAGGATTCAGTATATTCGATCTCGAAATGAATCGAATTTCTCTCGAAGGCCGCATTAAGAAACTCGAGGCGGACCTGAAAGAGCCAATGGTAGCAGCGTTTAATGAGCCGGCCCCCCAGGTCAGTCAGCAGATCATTCTCCGCCGACTCATCGAGGTGGAAAGGAATTACCTCGGCAAGGTCAACTATGAACTCGAACTTCGGAAACAGGCAGTTGGTACAGTTTAGCTTTTCTATGCTAAAACAGATGTGAATCTGTTTGTAGCAACTAATCGGGCCCATCTATGTATCGTATGACATTCGAAGCGCTTTTTGAATATTCATCCCTGGGGATCATCATTTCCGATGAATCGGGAACTATTGTCATGACTAACCCCTGGGCCTTAAAAATATTTGGTTACAGTAAGGAAGAACTTCAGGGCCAAAAAGTTGAAATCCTTGTTCCTTCTGCAGTCCGAGAAAGACATGTTCATTACAGGAATGCTTATGCGAAGAATCCTCACCCCCGGGCGATGGGAAGTAATCTCGATCTTCTCGCCGTAAAAAAAAATGGTGAATCATTCCCCGTTGAAATCAGTCTCACCTCGTATGAGGTTGAAGGGAAAAAACTTATCGTCAGTTTTGTCAATGACATCACTGTCAGAAAAGAAGCCGAACAGAATCTTCTGAAACTCACTGAAAAACTTGAAACCAATGTGAAAGAACGTACGAAGGAACTTTCTGATGCACTTCTTGAGCTCAATCATACGAATGAGGGTTTGAAGCTGGAAATGGAGCAGAGAAAAAGAGTTGAGGCACAGATCAGGACCATGCTTGAAAAAGAAAAAGAACTGAACGAACTCAAGTCCCGCTTTGTTTCCATGGCCTCACACGAGTTCCGCACGCCACTGGGAGGGATTCTGACTTCCGTGTCGCTGATTGATAGATATTCTAAAACGGAAGATGCTCCCAAGCGTGAAAAGCATATTCTCAACATTAAAAAATCAGTCAGGAACCTCACTAACATCCTGAATGACTTCTTGTCTCTCGATAAACTGGATCAGGGTAAAGTGACTTCGGCTTCAAGTGAATTCAATCTCACGGGTCTCATTGATGAGATCCTTGAAGAATTCAGAGAAAGCACAGAGAAAGGTCACGCTTTTTCAGTGTCACATGAGGCCGATGAGATATTGGTCTTTCAGGACAAAGAAATGCTCAGGAACGTCCTGATTAATCTTCTTTCCAATGCCATCAAATATTCCCCGGACGCCGGAACTATCTTCGTGCGGACGCAGAAAGCCGGGGCCAATATAAAAATTGAAGTTGAAGATAAGGGTATTGGTATTCCGGAAGCAGATCAGAAGCACCTTTTTGAACGCTTCTTCCGTGCCAAGAATGCGACGAATCTCCAGGGAACAGGGCTGGGGCTGAATATCGTCAAACGCTATCTTGATCTCATGGATGGAGATATTACTTTCACCAGCAAAGAGAATCACGGTACCAAATTTATTGTGACCCTCCCGGAGAAAAAATGAAACGCATCCTCATCATTGAAGACGACACCATCATGCGCGAGAATACCGCTGAGATTCTTGAACTCGCTCAGTATGAGGTTAAGACCGCACCGAACGGAAAAGCGGGTACTGTTCTCGCCCGGGAAATGAAACCTGATCTTATTATCTGCGATATCATGATGCCGGAACTTGATGGATATGGAGTTCTCCATGTCCTTTCGAAAGATCCGAAAACGGCTTTCATTCCTTTCATTTTTCTCTCCGCTAAAGCAGAAAAGAGCGAAGTAAGAAGAGGCATGGAATTGGGGGCCGATGACTATCTCACTAAACCATTTGAAGAGACTGAACTTCTGAACGCTGTTGAAACGCGTCTTCGGAAAAGTGATATCCTCAGAAAAGAATTCTCCCGCGACGTTCAGGGGCTCAATAATTTCCTGGATGAAGCTTCCGGTCTCGAAGAGCTGAAAACTCTCTCCAAGAGCAGACCAGTCTCTCATTACAAGAAGAAAGAAATAATCTTTCATATTGGTGACCAGCCTCACTATGTTTATTTTCTCGCGAAAGGAAGCATCAAGACTTTCAAAACCAATGACGAGGGAAAAGAATTCATCACTCATGTGTATCAAGTCGGTGATTTTTTCGGTCACGCTCCGTTGTTTGAGAACAAACCCTGTTCTGATACGGCAGTTGTCATGGAAGAAAGTGATATTGTGAAAATCCCGAAAGAGGATTTTCTCGCTCTCCTTCACCGGAACAGAGAGGTCTCAGCTAAATTCATCCGGCTTCTTTCCAATCAGGTGGAAGAGCAGGAACAACATCTCGTTCGAATGGCCTATGATACCGTCAGGAAGCGAACGGCCCTGGCCCTCCTCCAGCTCCACCGGGCCGTTTCCACCGCCGGAAAAACTTCTTCTCTCAGGATCAGCCGTGATGATCTCGCCAGTATCGTGGGCACGGCGACGGAAACTGTCATCCGGTGCCTTTCAGAGTTTAAAGAAGACGAGCTGATTGAAATTCATGGCCGGGAAATCGTGATTCTCGACGTCCCCGGGTTGGGAGAAGTCCCATAATCCTGATGAAAATCATGATTTAGGTTAACCCTTCTCATCGATCAACCACTGACATAGCGTTATTCTCTTTCTTATGAAGAGAATTCTTATTACCACCGACTTTTCGATACACTCCCGCAAGGCGATTGATTGCGTGATTGATCTCACGAAAGACAGTGCCTCTGCCTGTGAGATTCTTCTTCTCAATACCTATATGGTCTCAGAAACAAATCCGCTGAAAGTGATTTCGCAAAACGATGAGCTCAAGCTTGCTTCCCGGAGGAGCCTGGAGCACGAACGTACGGAACTCCTGAAAAAAATAACCAATCCTAATGTCACGGTCAGTATTGCGTCCCATATGGGATCTCTTACGAATGTTGTTTCTCTCCTGATCAGGAGCAATGCGGTTGATCTTGTTGCCATGGGGAAAGATGGGGGGAGAAACGTGGAGAATGTTTCCGCTGTGCTTAAGCAGAACGGATGTCCACTTCTTATTACCTATTCGCATTCATGATTTTTTATTCTGACCGGCGGGAGTTGGTGAGGATAATTTCTGCAAAGAGCCCAGTATACATGGCAAACAAGGCCGTCCCCATGAGCATGAGTAAGATTCCGAGTACCTTTCCGAAAGTCGTAACCGGAGTGATATCCCCATAGCCAGTGGTCGTAGCAGTCGAAAAGCTCCACCAGATGGCATCAATAAAATGATGGAGATGCTGATTCTCATCTTTTTCCAGATAATAAAATATTAGTCCAGACAACCCGATCAATCCGTTTCCCACAATAGTGAGCATCAGAAATACCGGTGACTTTATCAGCATATAAACTTCGCGACCGAAAAAGTGAATGTTGGAAAAAATCTTCATGCCTTTATCTTAGCCGTATCAGTTGCAAAAAACATGACGAACATCATCCTTTCCTCGTTCACCAGCTGACCGGAATCAGGGAATCTATTCAGGTTGAGAGTATATTGACCTTATGTTTCAGTGTGTACATTGTGATGAACAGGCGCTTATGCCACTTTATCTTACGCAGGATACAGAACGGAATTTGCCGTTCTGTTGTCAGGGTTGTCTCACTGTTTATGGTGTGCTGAGAGACATGAGTTTATCGTCGTACTATGAAATAAAAAAATCGACACCATCGTTAAAGCGCCGGTCTCCAGTGAAAAAGTCAGAAAACAGTTTCGCCTATCTGGATGACCTGAAATTTTTGTCTGATTACTGCTATCGCAATCCGGAAGGCGATCGGGTGATAGATTTTTATCTTGAAGGAATCCATTGTCTCGCTTGCCTATGGCTTATTGAAAAACTTCCACAACTCCTTCCTGGCGTCCTTCGTTCAAAGCTTGATCTGGAACAGAGTGTGGCAAGTATTACTGTGAGCGCAGAGGGGAGATTCTCTACCGTGGCCCGTGAGCTCGACCGCCTGGGTTACCGGTCTCATGCACTTGACCGGAATGAAAGTTCAAAGGAACACCATAGGCTCGAGGAGCGTACTTTCCTTATGCGACTGGGAGTGGCTGGTGCTGCTGCCGGTAACATCATGATCTATTCCTTCTCTCTCTATGCTGGTGCTTCAGAAAATACTGCGCGGATCTTTCAGCTGCTGACCGTTCTTCTGGCAATACCGGTGTTCACTTACAGTGCTTTTCCTTTTTATCAAAGCGCCTGGACATCACTCAAAAATAAGACCGTCTCTATCGACATACCTATCTCAATGGCGCTGCTGTTGGGTGCCTTCATGGGGATCCGCGGATTTCTGCTGCACTCTGAAGACAACTATTTTGACTCCCTTACGGCCTTGGTTTTCCTGCTGCTACTTTCAAGGTATTTCCTCCGGAGAATTCAGAACAAAGGTCTTTCAGCGCGGGATCTTCATTACTTTTATCAGAACGAAAGTGTCCTCCGGAAAACAGGAACTGAGTTTGAAGAAACCCACACCCAGTATCTCCGGATCGGTGATGTCATAAAGGTGAGAGCGGATGAGTTTATTCCTGCTGACGGAGTTGTTCTTTCCGGTGATTCGCTACTCAATTCTTCTCTCCTGACCGGTGAATCCATTCCGGCCTCTGTGAAAAAAGGCTATAAAGTATTTTCCGGGACTCAGAATCTGGGAGCAGATCTCCTCATTGAAGTAGAGAAATTAAACCGGGACACCCGCCTCGGGAAAATACTCAGGCACGTTGAGCAGGGCTGGTCCATGCGCTCCCGCACAGTGGATCTCACATCTCACGTCGCTAAATATTTTACCTTAGTGGTGATCGCTCTCGCGGTAATCCTCTTTCTCGTTGTTTATCCGGAACAGGGGATGGAAGTTGCTCTGATCCGCGCTCTCACTTTGCTGATTGTTACTTGTCCCTGCGCTCTGGCCATTTCTGTGCCGCTGACCTTTCACAGAAGCCTCACACTGGCGGCGCAGAATGGCTGCATTGTGAAATCAGATGAAGTGTTTGAGAAATTGAATCATACGAAGAATATTTTTCTGGATAAAACCGGAACTGTCACACTCGGGCAATTGGAAGTGACAGGAATGCAGGACCTGAAAGTATGCTGTATCAGTCTTCCCGACGTCATCTATACGCTGGAAGAGAAATCCCGCCATCCAGTTGCCCGGGCGCTCATGAGTTTTGCTTTCAAGTCCGGAGGTAAAAAACTTCCCGTCTCAGAATTCAGAGAGATTCCGGGAAAAGGTGTGGAAGGAATTATTGAAGGAAACTTCTATTCAATAGCGAGCAGTCAGATTTATGAAAATAAGATTCCCGTGGCCGTCTTTGTTGTCAGAGACGGAGTTCGGAAAGATTCTGCTGCGGTCATCTCCCGACTGAAAAAGAAAGATTTTAACATAACCCTGCTTTCCGGAGACCGGGCCGAAGTAGTTCTTCCCCTCGCTGAAGAAGTGGGGATAGCACTGGATAAAGCTCAATTCTCCATCAGTCCGGAAAACAAAGTTCTGCTGGTAAAAACAATTCCTCACTCGGTCATGATTGGTGATGGTGCAAACGATGCCATGGCAATTGAAGCTGCTGATGTGGGGATTGCCGTATCGGGGGCGATGGATATTTCTCTGCGCGCCGCTGATGTTTTTCTCACGACTCCAGGTTTGTCCGGAGTTGAAAATCTCATCTCTCTTTCTGAGGAAACGATGAAAGTAGTCAGAAGAAACCTGGTCCTGTCCCTTCTCTATAATTCAGTCTCTGTGCTGCTTGTGTTCAATGGAATTATCAATCCTCTGGTCGCGGCGATCGTAATGCCTGTGAGTTCTTTGACAGTACTGGTCTCCACGTTGTGGGGAACGCAAAAAATGAGGTCGTTGTGGAAATACTGATTATCCTCCTTCCACTTGCTCTGGGCCTCGGTGGATTTTTTTTATTTCTTTTCCTCTGGTCCGTCAAACGAGGCCAGTATGACGACGTTGAGACTCCCAAATACAGAATGCTTCTTGAAGATGATATAAAAAAAAAGGATTGAGCAATGAGTTCCGAAAACAGGAGTGCGGTCAGATCCGGCACACCCGAAACTTTCAGTTATGATGACCAGATCGTAAAACTGTTTGTGATCGCCACACTTGTCTGGGGAGTCGTTGCACTCCTCCTGGGAGTGACCATTGCTTTTCAGCTGGCGGATTGGCGCATGAATTTCGGCGTCTCTTGGTTAACATTCGGAAGACTAAGACCTCTTCACACGAATGCAGCAATTTTTGCTTTCTGCGGAAATGCAATTTTCGCCGGTATTTATTATTCCCATCAACGTCTTCTCAAGGCCCGGCTCTTCAATGACATGCTTTCCAAAATCCATTTCTGGGGATGGCAGGGAATAATTGTTCTCGCCGCTATAACCCTTCCGATGGGGATCACTACCGGAAAGGAATACGCCGAACTAGAGTGGCCGATTGATATTCTTATCACAGTGATCTGGGTGATCTTTGCCGTGAACTTTTTCGGCACAATCATCAGAAGACGTGAACGACATATCTATGTTGCCATCTGGTTCTACATTGCCACTATCGTCACAGTCGCCGTCCTTCATATTGTCAATTCGCTGGAAATTCCTGTCTCTCTGACAAAATCCTATTCTTTGTACGCTGGTGTTCAGGACGCACTGGTGCAGTGGTGGTATGGACACAACGCTGTTGCCTTTTTTCTTACGACTCCCTTCCTGGGTCTGATGTATTATTTTATTCCCAAGGCCGTGAATCGTCCGGTGTATTCATATCGTCTTTCGATCATTCACTTCTGGTCGCTCACATTTATTTATATCTGGGCAGGGCCGCACCACCTTCTCTACACGACACTTCCGGACTGGGCGCAGACGCTCGGAATGGTTTTTTCCATCATGCTCTGGATGCCGAGCTGGGGTGGGATGATTAACGGACTCCTAACTCTTCGCGGAGTCTGGGGAAAGGTCAGGACAGAGCCTTCAGTGCGCTTTATGGCGGCATCGCTCACATTTTACGGAATGGCGACTTTTGAAGGACCACTTCTTTCCATCAAATCGGTGAATGCCATCGCACATTTTACAGACTGGATTCCGGGACATGTGCATGCCGGAACTATCGGTTGGAATTATCTTCTGATTGCCGGGATTCTTTTTTACCTCGTTCCGAAACTCTGGAATACGGAACTTTATTCGAAGAGAATGGCAAATCATCAATTCTGGCTGGCGACTATCGGTATTGTTCTCTATGTCGTTTCCATGTGGATCGCCGGGATCACTCAGTCCCTCATGTGGAGAGCGATGGATGATGCCGGAAAGCTTATCTATCCGAACTTCATCGAAACTGTCGTGAAGATTGTTCCTATGTACTGGGTTCGCGCCATCGGCGGAACCATGGTTCTCATTTCCTTTATCATGATGGTTTATAACTTCTTTAAAACGATTCAATCGGGAAGTGAGCAGACTACTGTCTTTGAAGCTTATCCGCTGGATGCGACTTCCATTGAAGTAAACGCATCAGCTCACCGGAAACTTGAAGGGTGGCCCATGATCTTTGCGGTCCTTTCTCTCATAGCCATTCTCGCCGGTTCAGCAATTGAAATCATCCCTTCATTAATGGCCGATCAGTACGTGGTGAAGATAAGTGCCATCAAACCCTACAGTCCGCTCGAACTTTACGGGCGTGACGTCTATATCAAAGAGGGATGTTACCTTTGTCACTCGCAGACTGTGCGTCCCATGGCCCATGAAGTGGTGAGATATGGTAAGCCATCAAACGCTGCAGAATTTGTGTACGACCATCCTTTTCAGTGGGGCTCAAAACGCACGGGCCCGGATCTAGCCCGCATCGGCGGAAAATATCCACACATGTGGCACTATAAGCATTTCTATGATCCGCGCGAAGTAACCGCTGGCTCCATCATGCCGAGATACGCCTGGCTCTTCGATCAGAAGATTCAATATAAGGATCTTCCGGACAAGTT
>JAYVHR010000407.1:0-6466 GCA_043771075.1 Bacteriovoracaceae bacterium | reverse complement strand
TTTGATGTGATGCCAGATAGTCCACTTGATACAAGCATGGGAGATGCTGCGGAAGACACCACTGGTTCCGTGAATCAACTGAATCCCGATAATGAGTTCGAAAGGGAGCAGGAACAGGAACGACAGGAAGAAGTATTGGAAAACCGATATGATGTTCCGGACGAGAATGAAGAGGAAGAATTCAACAAGAATGGTAACTAAATCTTTATCCGGAAGAGACGAGAGGGAATCTTTCGTGAATCATCATCTGTGACAAAATAAAGATATCCATCAGGATGAAAAGAAAGACCTTCCGGTTTACCCTGAAAATCGATCTGCCTTAACTCTCCTCCGAGTTTTCCCAGAAATGAACCGACGACTTCGCCATCGAGGTATGTCGACTCAGTATTCTCCGCCACCGCAAGAAACAATATTTCACCGTTTAAGAGGGTTGCATCCGTCACCGTGAGGGGTATTCCCTGGTAGTGAGGAAGGGTCATGGGCTTGATGAGAACTTCATCCCTGTGAAAGAGAATCATGGAATTACTTCCGTTCTTACCGTTCCCGCGCTGAAAGAGATGCAGAATATTATCTTTCAGGACAGCTCCCTCAATATTGAGATCAGGGACAAAGAGAGAAAGCTTCTGATAAAGATCCGAAAAGTCGACCTCTTCTTGCTGCATCACCTGAAAGTCAGGACTGAGTTCGACTCTTGCTCCCTTCACGCGATTGGGTCGGGAAAACGATGGAAGGGCCCAGAGAGTAAGCCCATCTAGATAAAGTGATTCGAGGTCGGGCTTTAATTTTTTTCTAAGTTTCGGATCCTCCGGGAGTTCATGCTCCCAGAGTTTAGTGAATTGATATTGACCTGAAAAATCTCCTGACAAGAGAGTCAGTTCATCGTCAGAAATGATGAAGAATTTTTCCCCGCAGATAACGAGGCCGCTGGCGGCCGAAACCGGGAGCTCACAGACGAGCTCCGGAATCAGAGAATTCATTTTTTAGCTGCTTCTTTTTTCCGACGGTCGGCCCCGTTAGTAGCCTTTTTCTTCGGCTCTTTCTTTGCTTCTTCTTTTTTGGCAGGTGCAACTTCATCTTTTCCGGCCTTGCGCTTAATGGACTTGATCGTCACCACATCCATCGGAACATCGCCGTGACCATTCAGACTTCCCGTCTTCACTGTCTTGATACGTTCCACCACGTGCATGCCATTGATGACTTTGCCAAAGACAGCATAACCATGTCCGTCCGGCTGAGGGTAATTGAGGCTGTCATTGTTATTTACGTTGATAAAAAACTGAGAGGTCGCAGAGTTGGGATCGTTGGTGCGGGCCATGGCAAGAGTGCCGGTATCGTTTTTGAGACCATTCTGGCCTTCATTGATGATCGGAGATTTTGTTTTCTTTTCCTTCATTCCTTCTTCAAAGCCTCCACCCTGGATCATGAAGCCATTGATCACACGGTGAAAAATAGTATTGTCGTAAAACTTACTATCTACATAAGAAAGAAAGTTCTTCACGGATACGGGTGCTTTTTCCTGGTTGAGTTCGATTTCAACGGTTCCCATATTTGTTTCCATCACCACGACCGGATTGGCGGCGAGGACAGAGAAGGAAATTAAAAGTGAGAAAATAAATAAGCGCATAGATATCCCGGGTTGAAGTAATAACCTATATTCAACCGGGAAAACTATTAAGGCAAGACAGTGGTGACGGGATTTACTGAGATATCGGGACGTCCCATTTCCTGAAGCCAGCCATAAACATTAACGGAAAGTCTCATCGACAGAAAAATTAGCACGACCCCGGCCGTTCCCATCATCCAGCGCATCCGTCTGGGATCCTGGAAAACAGGCGTCATCCTGCTGGATGCACTTGAGAGGAAAAGGAACCAGACAAGTGAGCATGTAGCGGCCCCGAGACCAACCCCCATCCTGAGAGGAAGTTCTGCGTATTTCGAGGAATAACCGCCAATCAGAACGATACCATCGAGGTAAGCATGGGGATTGAGAATGCTGAATGTGATTGCGCGAAGAATACTTCTCCGGAGACTTTTTTCTTTCAACACATCAGAGAGAAAGAAATCTTCTTTCGGTTGGCGAAGTTTTCCGATGCCGTATTGTAGAAGAAAAATAATTCCGACAATCCCGACAACAATTTTAAATTCAGGAAAATGATGAAAGAGGGTTGCTGCACCCATTACTCCCAACATGATGATGGTGAGATCACACAGGAAGCAGACAAAAGAAACGGTCAGATGGTACTGCCGTCTCATGCCGGACTCGAGGACGAAAAGATTCTGAGCACCAAGGGCCATAATCAGACTGGCCTGCAGTAAAAATCCTTCGAGAAAAACCTGTAACATGATGGCGTCTCCAGATTGACGAGAACCTCAGAAGTGCATCCCTCCGGAGCAAACCTCTCGCCAATCCTAAGCCGTCGTAATCGCCATTGGTACACTCAGTCAAAAGTGGAATTATGCCCGACTACCAGGGAAGATTTTGTCCCTTATAATCTCTGAATGAGCCTGTGAATTTTTTATCACTTGAATGTATCTGTGAAAGAAGTCCCACCGCTGATTCTTCCGGCCCAAGCGGAGCATTCTCTCCACCCATATTTGTTTTCACCCAGCCCGGGTGAAAAAGAAGAGAAGTTAACCATTTTTCATCCAGTGAAAGTGACTTGATCATCATATTAAGTGCGGCCTTGGAGGCACGATAGGAAACTGCTCCACCCGAAGAGTTATCAGCTATTGATCCCATCATACTTGTAATGAAGGCCGCTTTCGGATCACTACTCTTACGGAGAAGTGGAAATAGTCCGAGCGTTAAGAAATATGGTGCAATGGAATTAGTGAGAAAAGTCTTTTCAAAATTTGACCATGAATCGTCGAGATAGATTCCGGCATTGTTGATGACGATATCAATTTCTTTCCAGGGAATTTCAGAAAGTATTTTTGTGCCCAGTTGAGGATCATTGACGTCGCCTTGAAGAAGGATCAACTGATCACCATACTCTTTCGCTTCTTTCAGGTCGGGAGTCCGCGCAATACCGCATACTTTGTGTCCGGCCTTCAGACTTTGTTCCATCATTGTCTTCCCAATGCCCCGGGAAACCCCGGTTATCAGAATGTGCTTCATAAGATCTTCCTTTTTGCCTGCATGATACCAACACTATCAAACAAAACTTCGTTAAAATTCTCAATGAGTATAGGAGGTCCAATATGTCGGAAAATAAAAACTGCTGTCAGGCCATTCTCGTCGTCGAAGATGATTCCGATATCAGGAATGCTCTCATCGATATGCTTGAATCCGAAGGCTATCATGCCGAATCGGCGGCAAATGGGAAAGAGGCACTCGATCTTTTACACACTATCCAAAAACCATGCCTGGTTTTACTCGACATGATGATGCCCATCATGAACGGAAGAGAGTTTCTTGATGAAGTCATGAAAGACTCTTATCTCGCCCCTATTCCGGTTCTCGTGGTCTCAGCGATTGCAGATCGCACCACTACAAAAGGTGCCATAGGCTTTATTAAAAAACCTGTCGATATCGATACGATATTAAAGATTGTAAATCAGTACTGTGAAGGGGTTCCTAGCGGAGTTCAGATTCCCTGCGATGATCTGAATAAGGGAGCTCAATCTCACCATCCCTGATGTCTGTAAAGTCTTCCAGAAGCTCCATGGCCTTATTCCGGCAATGTCCGGTGAGACTCTTTGAAATTTTCCTGAAGTCCTCCTGAAAGCCTACGTAAGGAACGAATCGCGACTCAGATTTATCCGTCACGAGAAACTGATCTCCCACGTGAAAATTCACAGTCACGATTTCCATCGGATGATTACTGTCGATGAGATCCATGTCGTATCCGCCGTTAACCTGATCCATGCTATGAACCAGGAATGCATGTGAAACTATTCCATGCATCTGGGCCATGACCCACATAGCAGCGGGAGAATTACGAAAGCTCTGATAGACGGAATTCATGCGCGCTTCCATGTCTTTCGGTGGAAGAGCGGAATTTCCGGAAATCCCACGGAGCCATTGAAAATTATAAACACCATCGGAAAATTGCCAGCCATTAAGAACGGCCTGGATGTGCTTCTGATTTGCTTTGGTAAAACTTTCGAAATTTTCATACCCCGGAATCACCACCACTCTCTCCATGTAGCGAAGTCCGGTGACGATATCAGTAATTTGTTTTGCATTCGGACGGGATTTCTCAGGTTGAAATCTGGCCAGGAAAAAAGATGAACGCTGAAGGCGGCTATGCCACCAGCAAACACCTCCGTTCCCAATTCCTCCGCTATTTTTAAAAGCAATTCGTGCCGTCGGCTCCTGCATGAGGGCCAGGATATCGCCGCGGTTTCTTTCGCAGAAATTTCGATTCTGAGCAAAGGCCGAGGTTGAAATAAGAAGCGAAATGAGGATAAAGATTTTCATAGGAAAATCTTAGAATCTTCCTCTACTGATAGGGAACTTACTTTGTCTGGCATTTTGACCTGAAGCAAGTGCTTCAGGTCAAATTTCAGAATGCGTTAGTGGCCTTGTCCAAAGTTACGAATAGAGTCAGCAAGACGTGGGGGCATGAGGTTCATGACCATGTCTGCAGTGTTTTTGAGGAATCCTTCCTGCATAACTTTTGGCTTAAGCGCAGTAAAGGCAGCTGCCATCGCAGTAGCTTCCTGCGTAGAAAAAACCTTGCGGGCCTCAGCAAAAATTTCAGTTTCTTCTTCCTGAATGTGATGAGAAACAGCTTCGAGAAGTTTCTCTGCCACTGGCCGCCAGCCCATATTCATTTTGTCCATCACCTGCAGAGTTCGAAGCAGTGTTTCCGCCTCCATGTGTTCCTGATATCCGTGGAACACAATTTTCTTGTCCGCATTTACCGCACGTAGGGTGTTATAAAATACCGACTCCTCAGCGCGTGAATGGGGCACCAGCGCGTTTCTCACTTCTTCTATAAGAACGTAGCGATAATCATCGTCATCCTTCAGTGCAATCAGATCATTCAGGAGTTGTTTTAGTTCCACATGATCCGACTTAAGTGCTTCGTAAATGTCCATATATCCACCTTTGGTTTCTTATCATTTTGAATTACCTGCAAACTCCCTACCAGCAATTCCCTCCTGCGGGACTCGGTCAATCTCCACCTTGTCTCATGTTGGCGAAAGAGATTTCTTCCTGTGAACTCTTATTGAACGGAGGTGAGTATGGAGAAACTAAATATTTTATGCGTCGTGGGTGGGATTGCCCGCAATTCCCTCAACCGGAAACTTTTCAAAGTTGTGGAAGGGATGAGACCTGAACATGTGACCATCCGGACTTTTGAAATTAATAAACTTCCTTTTTTCTCTCAGGATCTCGAGAACGATCCTCCTGATACCGTGATCCGTTTCAAAGACATGATCCGCGATGCTGATGCAGTTATTTTCATCACCCCGGAATATAATCGTTCTTTTCCCGGTGTTCTGAAAAATGCAGTCGACTGGGGTTCGCGTCCCTATGGACAGAATCTTTGGGACAGAAAACCCGCAGGGGTGATGGGTGCTACTATCAGTCACGTCGGAACATTCGGTGCCCAACATCATCTGCGCCAGGTGCTGGCCTACCTCAATATGAGTGTGATGGGACAACCTGAATTTTATTTTGATGCAACAAATTCGTTTGACGACCGTGGCCGGCTGAAGAGTGAAAAGTCTGTCGAGTTTGTTCAGAATTACTGGAACGCTTTTCTTTCATGGATTGAGCGCGTTGCTGACAGAAAAGCGCCGATGATCGAAGGAACTTTCCCTGCTACAGGTCAAGGCGTTTCTCCCTATGCGCATTAGAAGCACACAGGCTTTTCATGACTACACTTTCCAACACTACAATGGCGGGAAGTGAGGTCTTCATGAAACAATTTATTCTCGTTCTTACTTTCCTTCTCTTGCAGGCACCAGCATTTGCCCAGGACATGACTGATGTCGATCAGTATCCCGAAGCAGATCCTTCAGTCATGGATAGCGAAGAGTTCATTTCTCCCCGCGGACTGCCTCCGACAGATTATGAAGAGGTTCCCCGTGAGGAACAGGTTTATGTACCGGAGGAAACTTCGGTTGATGAAATGCCACCAGAGGAAGTCTACGAAGCGGACGAGGAATATCTGGAATAAGAAAAACCCCGGAGGAACTCCTCCGGGTTAGAATACTTTACCGGGCCATTCAAGGAACCGGAGTATGGTTCATCATGAGTCCCTTCGTCTTGGGGTTCTGGATGACAATCAGATTTTCCACATCGATAACTCCGGGAAGTCTTTCCGCAGTCATCTCAGCAATCTTTTTTTCCAGTCGTGTTTCCACTTCCCCTTTCAGAGTCACGATTCCGCTTTTTACTTCGACTTCAACATCGGATGCATCCACATCCGCGCTGCTGTAAAGAGCATCCGAAACATCATCCCGGATCCTTTCATCACTTCGCTGATAATTCATAGGGCCCACGCCACTA
>JAYVHR010000406.1:0-6378 GCA_043771075.1 Bacteriovoracaceae bacterium | reverse complement strand
TTCACACCTGCCATCATTCTCGCATGTATCGGTGTTTATTTTTATCGTAAGCTCGACTGGCAGTCATAAAAAAAGGCTCCCGAAGGAGCCTTTTTCTTTATCTAATCCTGCTTTCTTTTTGCTAACTCATCTTCTTCCATCTTCATCCGCTTCAAGTATTCTTCTCCGGTGTAAAGGATGTCATCCTTGGCCTTCGGAAAGAGTGGCATGAAGTATTTTTCATTGTTCTCTTCAGGGAAGATCAGGCTTTTGACCCCTGACTTCGTCGGCGTTTCAATAAGGTAATTGTTATAGAAAATGCGGGTCACATTCACATTACCCAGGAACAGTCGGATCTCATTTCCCTGGAGGAAAAGGTCATTTCCTTTAGACACAATCACACTTGCGATCGGGTTGTTATCAATCTTGTAGCTGGTCCAGGTATTTCCATCTACAGCGCGAACATAAACATTCTGGAGAGATGAATTCATTGAAGATTTAATCTTCTCAGGAAGGATCTCTACATTTTCATTTTCCGGAGCATCAGTTTTCACAGTGAAGAGCTTGCCCTTAATTTTCTTGAAATCAACAGTAGGGAAGTTACGTGGAAAATCCTGCAGCGGTTTTTCTTCCGGCTCCTTTACTTCTTCCACCGGCGCAGTCGCAACAGGAACAGCTGTCTGAGTTCCCTGTTCGACTTTTGGAGGCTCTTCTTTTTTCGGATATGTGTTTATGAGAGCAGAGCTGGATTCAATTTTTGGACCTAAGTCCTTCGTCTTCTGGTCAGTCACTTCATTCTCTACAACCGAAGAAATGAGCTTATATCCTCCCACACAGGCGAGGATGATTGCCGCGAAGATGGCTATAGGTAGAACTGATTTGGTATTGTCCATGAGAGAATCGCTGTTCTCAATCACTTCATGGGGAGTTGGTTGCGGATTCTCTGAATCTTTGCGGCGTGAATGGTTTTCTTTCGTCGAAGTCGTTGTAGACGTCGGAAGAGATGCCGACATTGACTTCGTGTGATTGAGCGCCGGAAAAGGTTTTCCGAGAATGTTCAGATAAGTGTATTCCATCTTATTGATGGCTTCATTCAGTGGAAGTCCCAGAACTTTTACATAACTGGTAACAAAACCCTTGATGTAGGCCGCACTCGGCAAATGTTCAAAGTCATTTGCTTCCAGACTCTTCAGGATGTTTATACTGATCTTGGTTTTCTGAGACAACTTTTCGAGAGAGAAATTCTTCTCGGTACGTTTCTCTTTAAGGTATTCACCCAGTAAGACAAAATCTTTGCCTTCGCTACCAGATGAACCTTTGTCCTGCTCTATCATTTTACTTCCTTGTCTTAGTATTCAGGAGAAGTCACCTTCCGTGGTGAGCTTGCTTCAATCGTCTTGTATTGTCTTTGCATTTCATCCAGCTCGAGCATCTTCGAATGAGCCTTGACTGCGATAGCAGTATTTCTGAATCTCGTTTCCACTTCATCAAGTTTGAGTCTCGCATCACTGAATCTTCTGAGTTCAATCATGGCAAGTGCTTGCTGGTAATGCGCCGGAGCTGAATTCAGGCAAGTCCCCATCGTCGCTTCACGGAAACTTCTGTAAGCCTTATTAAATTCTCTTTTCGAGAAAGCGATTGTTCCCAGCTTGTAGTGTGCCGGGCAATAGTCTTCAGCTTCTTTAAGCGCAAGATTGAAATACTTTTCCGCCTGGGCCTTATCTTTCTTTTGCTCAAGAGAGATGATGCCGAGATTGTAATAAGTGCGGGCCTGTTTATCGTAAGTCAGGTCTTTCAGAATTTCTTTATAGATAGTCTCAGCTTCCTGGAAGCGACCTTCCTGATAATAAATGGAACCAATATTGGTTTTTGCATCTGAGTTTTTCGGATCAATCTTAAGAGACTTGGTTAAAGCTTTAATCGCCAGATCCGCATCACCTTTAAAGTAATACGCCATACCGAGGTTGTTCAGGATATCTGCATTGTTAGGCTCAGCTTCGTTTGCTTTTAAAAGATTGGTGAGCGCTTCAGTGTAATCTTTGTTCATCAAAGATGAGGTGCCTGCATTGAAATAAATCTGGGCAGTCTTACTGACTTCTTTTGGCTTGGAAGCACAGGATACGAGACCTGTCAGAATTACCGTAAGGATAAGACCCATTGGATTTTTAAACATTGCATTCCTCCACAATAGAACTCTTAAATTCATTCTAAGGAAGGGTTGCTTCAAAGTAAAAAGAAAACGCCTACTTCCGCTCGAGAAAGATCAGGCTCTCAAAGTGAAAAGTGGAAGGAAAAAAGTCGAGAAGAACAGCACCAGTCAGGTGATAATCCGGAATTTTTTGCAGGTCACGAACCATAGTGTGAGGGTCGCAACTGACATAGGCCACCCGTGCAGGTCGAAGTTCACTAATCCACTCATTGAGATTACTGAGGCCCGAGCGTGGGGGGTCAAGAATCACTGTCCCAACCTGAATCTTTTTTTTCTTCAAATCAGCGACCACTAACTGAAGAGAATTTTTGTCGTAGAGCGAGATGGAAAGAAAGTCTGAGTTTTTTTGTTCACTATAAATGTCCACACATAAGCGTCTGGAATAAGGGAGATCATTGGTAAGATTTCCGTTCCCGGCGAAGAGATCGAGCACGTCCTGTTTTTCATTTCCAAACCAATTCGTGAGTTCAACCTGCAGAAGTCGATTCATTTCCTGATAAACCTGAGTGAAGCCACCACTGGCATAATCCATGTTCCAGGAAATCTTCGTTTCGCCTTCCTTCCGGTAAATTTCAACATGTCCTCGTGTTGGGTTTTTAGGCGCAAGACTGAGCCAAAGATCATTAGCGTAGAGTTCTTTTACTTTTTCCTGAACAGGTTTTTCCGCAATCAGGCACGACGGAACCGGGATGATTTCGGAAGTGCGGGCATCAAGCATGCCGAGTCTGCGAGTTTTAGTATCATAATGGAGCTGAATGCGGTTTCGGTAACCGGTTCTTTCCGGCGCCGTAATTATTTTTAAATCCGGTAGGGGCAGATTCCGGAAGAGCTTAATGAAATTTTCCTTCTTCGATTCTATCTCCTGCTCATAGCTGGTGTGCAGATAGTGACAGGAAGGACAGTTTGAAAAATGAGGACAGACCGGCTCGACACGGCCAGGAGATTTTAGCGATAGTGATGAAAGTCTGGCGAATGCCACACCTTTTTTCTCAGAATGGATAATCGCTTCACCTTCTTCACCCGGAAGTGTTTTAGGGATAAAAGTGATCCTTTCTCCGATTTTACTTACACCCTGACCCAGACTATCCAGCGAGGAAATCCTGAAGGGAACAGGTCGATTTTGTCTCATGAACATTTCCTTGGGGATTCCGAAAGTAGAGCTTAAAATTTGTAGCATGAATTACGTTTTGGGAAGATTACCGCTACTACTGGAAATAGCTATCAACGGCTTCTTCGTTGTCGTATACACATTCCAAAAATCGAAAAAATTTCCTGAGCTACTTATGAAGCTTCCGATGGAAGCCATACTCACTCACGCTCTCTGGATGATCCCACTTGTCTTGCTCATCACCTTAGCATCAAATTTCTCGAAGAGCGAAGGTGTTGAGGATTTTTTAAGGCGCTATGTCTTTTCCCTGATCATTTTTGTACCGATGGTTATTACTTGGGGAGATCTGGAATTTCTCTACTGGCTTTCGGCCGTGCATTTATTTTCGTCGGTCATATCAGTCTATGAGAAAAAAGATGTGGCGAAGGTCACTGAGTTTAGTGCTTCGAGTTTTCTTTTCCGCCTGAAGCTCCAGCCAGCACAGGTTGTGCTCCTGTCATTTGCAGGGTGGATTCTTCTCGGAGCTTTAATTCTTGTCCTTCCCGTGGCCGCGGCACCTGGGAAAACCATCAATTTTATCGATGCTCTATTCATGGCGACTTCTGCTACCTGTGTAACAGGTCTCTCGACAATATCCCTTCCGGATCAGTTCAGCATCTTTGGTCAGATTGTAATGCTGGTGCTTTCTCAAGTCGGGGGATTAGGAATTATGACACTTTCCAGTTCCATGGCAGTTATCATGGGACGCAACCTGCAGATGAGAGAGCAGGTCATCATGCAGGACGTACTTGATGCCTCAAGTTCACAGGAACTTCTGCAACTCGTGTCTGATATCGTGCGATTTACATTTATCATTGAATTTATCGGTGCCGCTATTCTGACCGTAGGGTTTTACCAGGAAGGTTTCGAAATAGGTCAGTCCATATACTTTGGCTTCTATCACTCCATCATGGCCTTCTGTAATTCCGGATACGCACTCTTTAATAATAATCTGGAAGATTTCAAATTTTCTCCCATGATTAATATGACTATTGCCTTCCTTATTATCATGGGTGGAATCGGGTTCGCGGTATTGAAAGATATTCTGGAAAACCTGAAAACCCGTCGCTCGTTTCGCGCACTTTCCGTTCACACCAAAATCGTTCTCACAATTAACCTGGCCCTTCTTGGCATCGGAACAATTTATCTCTTTTTCGGAGAGTTTCTGCATGCCTTTCAGGACATGACGATGTGGCAGAAGCTTCAGGTTTCCTTCTTCCAGTCTGTGACACCAAGAACTGCCGGCTTTAACACTGTCAATCTGAACACGCTCCACCCTCACAGTCTCTATATGATCATTCTCCTGATGTTTATCGGTGCCTCACCAGGATCAACCGGTGGTGGTGTGAAGACCACGACATTTGCCGTTCTTCTTCAATCCGTCACGGCCACACTTCGGGGTAAATACGACGTGGAGTTTTTTGAGCGCAGGATTCCGCAGGCCACCGTCGTAAAATCCATCGCCATTTTCATTGTCTGTTTGATATTAGTCAGCGCTGGCCTCCTCATTATGATGAGGATCGAGCATGACAAGAGTTTTCTCTCTCTCTTCTTTGAAGTCACCAGTGCCTTTGGTACAGTCGGGTTGTCGCTCGGCATAACTCCATTCCTGAGTTATGCTGGTAAGCTCGTCATCATTGGCTTGATGTATCTCGGAAGGGTGGGGCCTCTGACACTCGTTCTCGCAGTCGGATCGAAAGTTGTTCTTCCCAATGAAGTTGAATACCCGGAAGGGAAAGTTCTCATAGGATAATTTATGATTATTGCAGTTATCGGACTCGGAACATTTGGTGCTAAAACAGCTCTTCGCCTATTTGAAAAAGGTGCAGAGGTGCTTGCTATCGACTCTAACCCTGAATTGGTGGATCGGATTAAAGACCGCGTTTCCCATGCGATTTGTATCGATGTCACTCAGGAGAGATCACTGCGGGCAGTGAATATTTCAGAAGTCGACACTGCTGTTGTGGCCATCGGTGACAACATCGAGATGAGTATCATGGCAGTCGCGATGCTGAGAAAACTCGGCGTAGGAAGAATTGTTGCCCGCGCGACCAGCCCGCTCCACGAACACGTACTCCGTGAGATCGGTGCCTCCGAAATTATCAAGGTGGAAGAAGAAATGGGAGAAATCGTGGCAAGTAAGATTGCTGCTCCTCACGTTCTCCAGCGCTATAACTTTGCCGCCGGATACTCCATCGTCGAGTTGAAACTCGGTAAGGCTTTTGAAGGAAAAACTCTGGTTGAATCTCAAATTCGCCAGAACTATTCACTTAATATTGTGGCCCTTCAGAAGCGGGTTCCCTACATCAGTGAAGAAGGAAAAGCCGCTCACCGGATTGTGATTAACGATTCACCACTTCCGATGGACGTGATCGAAGCAGATGACATTGTTGTATTGGTAGGATCAGAGAAAAATTTCAACCGGTTGTTTGCCGACTTAGAGGAAGCTTAGTATGAGAATGTCTCTCAAGCGAAGAGTTACTTACAGTTTTGTCACAGCGATGGCCGTGATTCTGATTATGGGATTCACCGTTTTTTTCTTCCTGGATGCTCTGAATAACCAGATCTCAAATATCACTGTAAATTCCAATAAAATTTCGCTTCTGACTGATGAAGTGAGAATTTCTGCAGTCTCCATTCTGAAGATGCAGAAGAAAATACTTATTCAAAAGCCAACTGCAGAAGACCTGAAGCGTCTGGAAAATCTTTGCGAAGGTTTCCAGTCCCAGCTCCAGCGTCTGGATAGTTTTTATACAGAAGTAGAAGCTAAGAAAACGATTTCGAGGATGATGGGCTACGTGGATTCTCTGAAGACTATCGTGAGTAAATCTTCTCTCTTTTATCGTGATGGCGAAGGCCTTTCCACGATTGATGGATTAACAGATAAGATCCTTGAAGCCTTCTCCGAATTCCAGGACATCCAGTATTTCCAGAACGAACAGCGCGATAAGCAGGTGAAGGCAATTATCGGTGAAACCCGCCGGAACATGCTGATTACCCTCATCATTACTTTCCTCGGAACAATTATTCTCTCACTCGTTGT
>JAYVHR010000405.1:0-3574 GCA_043771075.1 Bacteriovoracaceae bacterium | reverse complement strand
TCTATCCTGGCGCTTGTTACATTCCACACAGTCACCGGAGCGCTTGAGAATGTTAGCATCAAACGCGAACCACTCGAGCTGATTCTGGCGGACTTTCACAAACTGGAAGAAGTTTGCGCGGTCTTCGAGATAATGAATATTTCCCTGGGCATCGTAGTCCGGATAATAGCCACCATCACCGATTGCGATGGCCTTAGAAACAAGGGACCAGTCCCCCGGTATCAGGCGATTGCCCTCACGCGTGAGTTTCATCGCGACGACGTTTTTGACTTTATCCTTACTGATCCCGGAGAACCAACCGTCATCGAATTCACCAAACTGATCAATGTGAAATGTAATCTGCGAGGAATCCATGTTGAAGGAAACTTTTCCAGTAGGAAAACCCAGGTCAACAGCGAGATCGCAGTTGACTCCATTTATGTTATAGATTTTCGTGGAACGGGTTGTGCTGTCGTAAACTGAAAGATATTTACTGTCGCGCGAGAGCATCGGAAGGTCTGAACTGAAGTTCGGAATGTTCCCACAAAGGCTTGCTCTTTCTCCCGACGGAGTGATGACTCCCTCAGTGATTTTATACTGGGCCAGAGAAACCCCATCATGATCAGTGATCGCAGAATAGGTATCACCACTTTTTCCAATGGACTGATAAACACCCTGGAGACGGGCATCGCTGACGGCCTTCGCTTCTTCCGGCTTCCCTCTGACTGAAGCCGCGATGGCGGCGTCTGCGTGATAAAGACTCATACCTTCTTCGTTATTTCCCGGATGAGTCAGCATTGCTCCGTCCGGAGACCATACGGGATCCACTCCGCCCTGAAGCCGGGTCTGAGTTCCATTCGTGAGATCAATCAGCTTATTTCCTGATTCGATGAAGGAGATATATCTTCCGTCCGGATGAACCTTGAAGAAATACCCGGGCAATCCGTTAATCCGGACTGCACTATCAAAACTTCCGCCGTTTAACTGACAAACATCAGCACTAACGGAGAAGCTTATTGAGATCAAGCTTATAGCGATCAGCTTTTTCATATCCGTATTTCACTCCAGGTAATATCTTCTGACTTTTAAATACTAATAGTGCAGGAAAATGCATCTGCACATGCCGCATGCTGAGTTCAAATGAATCCACTGTACGGGTGACATCTTTTCCGAGTTTGGCCTGAAGCTTCAGTCGCTCACTCTCCGGAAGATCCTTATCCATGAGAACAAGAACCGGAAGTTTTTTTGAACGGGCCGCAGTCTGAATTTCTCTGATTCCGTTTTCCGAAAGAGTCATGCGCGGAGACCAGACGTAAATCACACCGGTCTTATTTTTTTGGATAAAACTTTCGAGTTCAGCGTCGCCAAATCCGCCGCGTTTTTTATGCGTATAGGTTTTTGACTTGGATTCACATTTCTTTTCATCAAACAGAACTTCAATCCGCCCATCATCCCGCGCTTTCGAAATCACTGTGCCTGAAGGTATTCTTCTGACGAGAACCCACTCGCCGACTTTCGCTGTTGGAGAAGCAAAGAAAGATCCCTTGAGACCACCCTGCTTTTCTTCCTGCCATTCGCCGGTCGCATTCCATTCCTTCAGAATAGTTTTCACTTTCTCCGGACAAGCCATCGGAGGAAGTTCCAGGGCAAACGAAGACATTGAGATGAGGAAAATGAATAAAACGTGCACCATGCCTGATCTATCGGATGGCTCACAGAAAAAACTGAATCGCTCAGGATTGAAGTTGCTGTCCTTCTGCCTGAATTTGAGAATGGAGATGTTCGCGGAATGCTTTCAGGGTGTGGATCGACTTTTTCATATACTCATCGGCCTTACGAAGTCGCGTGAGCTCATCGGCCATCTCGGGATGGTTTCTTTGAATCATCGTGATCGCACGGGAAATAGAAGCATCCATAATGGAAAAGTTATTGGCGAGGTCGTGGATGTATTTACGATGTTCGTTAAGATCAATCATGAGTCACCTCGAGTGATGGGCATACTAGATTGCGGTCTTAAGTGATTCAAGAAAAAAAGCATGTGACGCGGGATGGAAAGCTTTTTTTGTTCATAAAGCCGTTCCAATGCTATAGAATTTTTCATATTATCAGGTGCAAAAAGGATACGAAAATGTCTCATGCCGCTGCTCATGGTCATGGTCACCATGCTCAAGAAGAAAGAAAAGATGCTCAATTCGGTAAAGCTTCCATCGGGAAGATTGCCATGTGGATCTTCCTTGTCACGGATGCGATGTCATTCTCCGGTTTTCTCCTCGCTTACGCCGTTCTTCGCTCGACGATGGACTGGCCGGAACCCGCAAAATATTTAGGGATCAATCTTTCAGGTTTTGCGACTTTCATTCTCGTTTGTTCTTCGGTTTCCATGGTCCTTGCCATTGATTCCTGTAAACATAAAGACAGAAAGCAGATGCTCAACTGGCTCCTCGCCACCATCGCTGGCGGAGTGATCTTCCTTGGCATTCAGGTTTATGAGTACCAGCATCTTGTTCACGCAGGGATGACTCTTTCGAGTTTTGCTCATGGAAATAATCTCTTCGCTTCAACATTTTATATCGTCACGGGCTTCCACGGTCTTCACGTTCTGACCGGTGTCCTTTATCTGATCACTGAATATCGTTTTGCCCTTCGCGGTGACTACGACAGCGGAGACTACAATCGCCTCGAGATCCTCGGACTCTTCTGGCACTTCGTGGATCTGGTTTGGATTCTCGTCTTCACATTCATCTATCTTCTGTAATGAAAGTTTTGACCACACTCGTTCTATTCATTATCTCATTGTCAGTCGGGGCTTGCCCCAACTGCCATGAGACTGTGAGAATGGCGGGTGTGCAGTCAGGCCCACCCTGGACTCTGATCATTCTTGCTATCTTCGTTGCCTGCACTTATATCCCGTTTTATTTTTTCTTCCGGATGACAAAAAAGTACGCGACACAAACATTCGATGAGAACTGAACAACTCCCCCTCATCAATGCCGTTTTCAATTCGCTCTCAACCATCTGCCTGATCCTGGGCTATTATTCCATCAAGAAAAAACGCATCGAAACTCATAAGAAATTCATGATTTCTGCTTTTGGTTTCTCTTCCATTTTCCTTGTGGGATATCTCACCTATCACTACCACCACGGTTCTTCGATTTTCCCTGAGCTGGGGTGGATCAAGACGCTTTATTTATGCATTCTTGTGCCGCATGTAATTCTCGCCGCAGTCATGGTGCCGCCCATCCTCATTACCTTCTATCATGGCCTCAAAGACAATCGTGAAAAGCATCGTTGGTGGGCCCGCATCACATTCCCCATCTGGATGTATGTTTCGTTCACCGGAGTTTTGATTTATCTGATGGTTCATCAGTGGTTTAAGGTTTAAAAAACGCAATGATTATATTATCCTTTGTGCTCATCATTAAGAGTTGAGAGATATGACAACGACTACACAAAGCACGCTTCTGTTGTCTGAGAAAACACCTACGCTCATCGGGGATATATTCTCCCTGACTAAGCCGCGTCTATCAAGCCTTGTGATTCTCACGAGTGCCCTTGGCATGTGGCTGGCACCCGGCACGATCAGCATTCTTCACGC
>JAYVHR010000404.1:0-2410 GCA_043771075.1 Bacteriovoracaceae bacterium | reverse complement strand
GTCATCTTTCTGGCGGATTATAATATCTGCAACATCCCGGGAAACTTTACTTCCCCGCTCTTCAAACCAAAGATCGAGAAGCTCGGTCACCTGATCGATTCTTTCGGTTTCAAAAATAATGTCCGCTTCAGTCGAAAGATTCTGGAAGTATCCCTGTGTGATAAGTTTCCGGCAAAAGCCGTCAATCGTCGTGACAGTCAGAAGCGGGATGGATTCATTCGCAGTTACCCAGAGTTCTTTATCTTCTTCAGTGGCCTGGGAAATTTTCTGAATGCGGTCAGAAAGCCTGATACTCATTTCTCCGGCAGCCTTCTTAGTGAAGGTCATCATAACGACCTGAGAATATTTCTCACGAATATATTCTTCGAAGGTTCCTTTGGGAGACTTCTTCCAGTCGCCCATCCATTTTCTGGTAAGCCAGACAATATGTTCAACCAGAACGAATGTTTTTCCTGACCCAGCACCGGCGCGGAGAAGAACTCCGCCCTCATGCTCTACCGCCAGAAGTTGTTCTGCATTCGGCTTTCTTTCACTCATGATTCACGACACTTTTGACACATACTTTGTTCAGTTCACAAAACGTGCAGACCTTTTCTTTTCTTGGCCGTGCCATAAAATGTCTCTCAGATTGAATAGCAAGTGCCAGGCTTTGCATGCGTTCACCAGCTTCCTGAAAGAGTTCGCGGAAATCTTTCTTCGGTTTTCCCTGCGTACAAAGCTTGAGGGCCTTAAGTGACTTCTCAACTTCCGGTGACGAATGGAAGAGGTTTGAGTCTTTAGGCTTATCCAGAGAGACAAAACCCATGATGATATCTTTCTGAAGAAAATCTTCGTACTTAAGAGAAGCTGCCTTGGTATAGGCCCAAAGCTGAAGGCTATCCAGGTTTTCTATTTCGGTATTGTTATGGGCCGCACTCTTGGTGGATTTAAAATCAAGAAGGATGATGTGTCGGTCTGTAATTCCAATGCAGTCAATTTTTCCTTTGATCGAATAACCTTCCGTGAAATCAAACTCCACTTCCGGATGCCAGATCACCTGTTCGCCAAGACCTGATGCCAGATTCTCCAGAAAAATAATGCCATTGGTAGAACGGTGATTAAAAAGAAGTTCCCATTGAAGGTAAGCCTCTCCTGCGAGTTCAAGATGATTCTCGGAAATATATTCATCCATCACACGTCGGGTGAGTGCCGGGATATCATCTTGTGAAAGCTTTTCTTTTAAATAAAGCTCGATGATTCTGTGGGAAATTGATCCCGATGTAAGCGAATCAAAATCCTGTTCCAGCGTGACTGAAGGAAAAACCTTATCAATGTAATTGAAATAGAATCGACGCTGACAATCGTGAAAGCTTTGAAACTTACTGGCCGAGAAACTCCCTTCAAAATTCTTTTTCGGTAAATCACGATAATGATCCAGAAGCTTTCTGTTCTCACGCGGAGAAGCGACTTCTCCAGCCCTCAGTTCCACATTCTGGAATAATTTTTTCCAGACGAGACTATGTTTCAACGTCAGCGGATTCATAAGGACAGTGACGTCTGAGTGCGAGAAAAGATCGTCGAATTCCCATCTCTTGAACTGGAGCTCGAGTTCATTTCGCTTGAGCGGAGCTAACGCCCCGAGTGCCTTCTGAATGGATTCCGGATAATTCTGTCCGAGGCCCTGAATATCTTCAAATCTTTCATCTATACAGAGTAAAACTCTTCTCTTCCGGTCAATATTTTCCAGCATCGACATATCGGCGAGATCCATTGTGAGCTCGTCACTGGACATGGGTACAAAAGAAGTTCGTGGTTGATTGAGTCCGACAACTTCATGAAGGAGCTTTAGGAAGAAAAGATCAACTTTGACAGCCGCATCCGACAAGCCGCGAACTTCCTGAATAGCACTTTCATAAAGCTCAATGCCTTTAAGAAGTTTGAAAGAAATTCTTTTTTTATCCGAAAGAATATCCCTCTTCCAGAGCGAGAGGACAGACAGAATAGTATCGAGAGTATTGACCCCTTTGCATTCTGTTTTGAGATGAGAATGAACCTCAAGCAGCTCGCCATGAATGAGTTCATGGGCGACTTTAAAGAAAACTTTGCGCGTAGGAACGATATCAATGTGCGAAGGAGCGAGTTTGGAAACTCCCAGGAGTATCTGGTCTCCATCCTTCACAAGGCTCTTGAGCGAAAGAGCGATTTCTCTTGAATTCACATGAAGCCATTTCGCGACCGGTTTCTTTATCTCTCCACTGATCCCTATACCCAGATCAATTTCTTCGCAATGGCTGTCTATCAGCCAGCTGATCCAGTCTGTGCGTTTGAGTATTGATTTTAATGAGACAGGAAAAGGAATAACAACATCGTAGCGAATGGAAAGAGCCTTGAGTAAATCCACCTGCTGTCCATTCAAATGCTGAAAGCCCCA
>JAYVHR010000403.1:0-5623 GCA_043771075.1 Bacteriovoracaceae bacterium | reverse complement strand
AGGAGATTCGCCGCTGCGATAGATGAGAGACCGACGTTAGAGCGGTAATCCATCAGAGATGTTCGGCGTGGTAAATAATAACTGCCGATGAGTGGCATGAACTGCCAGACACCCAATGCGCTGACCTTCGAATGTGCCTTGGGATTGAAGCTCGATTCAAGAAAAGGAATCACGGCAAGCTCGCCGGGAAGCTTATTTTTCTCAAAGTAATATTTAAGGAAGGGCTGGTAGGGAAGCGAGCGGCGAAGACCTGCTTCTATGAAATCTTTCTGACCAGTCTGAACACGGATGTTCTCTTTCAGCTTTTTAAACAAATCAGATCTTTCTTTCCTGTCAGCTGGCAGATCAGTTCCGCCGTTGCGGATAGAGCGGAATATCTCGCGTGACTCGGGATTCATGTTGTGGGGATCTTTTTCAAGGAGATTCAGGGCCTGTCTCACTTCATCAATTCTCTCGCGCGAAAGTTTTTGCTGAAGAACATAGAGCGTATTCGAGTGAAGGCCCTTCCTCTTTAACTCAGAAAAATCCAGAACCTTGTAAATGATGGAGAGATTATTTCTGTCATGTATGGCAACTTGAGTTGATTCCAGCTTGGTGTAGATGAGAAACCAGAAGCGCACATTGGAATAGTAAAAATCACTGATTTTGAATACAGGATTGACCCGTTTGTCATGGTCACGAAGATAAGGATCGAGCGCTTTCTGGGAATAGAAGGGAACTTCAATAACATCATCCTCCGACTTTGCCGGAGAGACTCGCCTACCCAGCTCAAATCCAAAATAAGGATCTGAAGCTGTGATCAGGAAAAGGGCCAGTGTTGCCAGGATAATGTACTTAAGAATCATTTTTGCCCGAGAATCTGCATCGTACGCTTATATCCGGATTCCACTGCGTGAGTCGAAACCTTGGGGTTTAGCGAGAAGGAATTGGCGAAAAAAAGTTTGTAATCATGGTGGTCCGGATAAATATCAATAAGTTTTACCTTCGGATTGATGTTGAGTTTTCTCTGGAGGATCGCCATGATTTCCCGGCGATGTGTCTGTGAGAAGCGCTCCATCTTCATGTAGTCGTTCACGGTATCCATAATATCGATAGCCTTTGCTCTTTCAGCACGGCTGGCGATAATTTTTTTCTGAATCATGAGATAGATCGATTGAATCGCAATTGGTGGCAGACCGTAGTTCACAAGAGATCCAACTTCATCATGAAAATGATAAGGCGTGTGAGTCCACGAACTGATAATCACATCACAACCATTATCTTCCGCCACGTGAGTGGAAAGCGTTTCGCGGATTTCTCCGTCGATATAGTAATCAACACCATTCGTTTGCGGGTTTTTGATTGGATATGGGCAGTAGAATGGGGGAACACTCATCGTAGCAGCGGCGGCGTAGGAAACATTGGTGCCGGTATAATAAACAGACGTGCTGTCATGACTTGGATTGGGATAATTATATTTCGAGAAAATAACTTTCCGTGAATGATCGAGCTGGGTCGCTACAATAAAAAGATCTGAGTTGAAGTCTTCGAATGAATCTTTCACGATGACATGTTCAACCAGATAATTCCGAAGGCCTTCAGTCGTAAAAAACCCTGGAAGAGTAATAACCGGCTTCAAAAGAGTTTTCAGGAATACCGGCAACCCATCCAGCGGGTGATAAAGATCTCCCTTGGGTGCGCGCAGTTCAGGGCGTTTGATCGTGAACATTTCCTTGTAGGAAATTCCCCGGAGCTTTGAACCCTTGATTCCGATCGTGGCCTGGATCACGTCCTGGGGAGTGTATCCGCTCGCCAGATAGATACAAATCAGGGCACCGGCACTGGATCCGACATAAGTTCCGATCTCCAGACTTCTGGGATTCAGGTCCTGGGCGGAAGTTTTATTGTTTTTGAGATAAAAGCCCAGCTCTTCGAGAGCAAGAGTCACTCCCAGATGCCAGGCCGCTGCTTTCACCACTCCTCCGGAGAGGACGAGGGCAATTTTTTTATTTTTAAGCTCGTTTAAATCAACTGACATGTTTGCTCAACTACAAGGTTTAATTTTTTGATTTTGCACATCTTAATCGGTTTATTTATCATAAAGTTAAGAGAAGGAGTAACAATGAGTTCCACGGACGGCGTCTGGTTATCCATCAATGACTATTCACGCTACAAAAGCGTCTCCATCTCAACTATCCGAAGACACATCAAAAATAACATTTTGAAGCACCGGGAAGAGAACGGAAAGTATTTTATCTATGTTCCTTCTTCGGAGCGCGTGAAAATGCGTGAAGGTGAAGAAGTGCTCAGGCTCAAGCTTGAGCTTGAGTTGCTGCGCGGAAGAGAGAGAACTCTTCAGGAAGAGAATCACGAATTACGAATGCTGGTTGATCTCTATGAAGGGAAGAACCCAGTAGTCTCGGCCCCACCGGAGCTTCCACATTTTTATGATTAAGTTCATCGCGTTTCTTATTCTTTTTATCACTTTTCAGGCGGGCGCTCAGTCATCGATGAGAAGATGCACTCTTCTTCCGATCACTGATTCGGTTGGTGGTGCAATCGGTTTTAAAGTTTTCGAGCAGATCGAAGCTGACCTGAAAAAAAGTAACTGGTGCACATACATTTCAAATTCTTCGATGATCAATGTCTTCAGTCGCTACCGTGAAAATCTTCCGCAATTCCTGAAGACGAAAGAAGTTCTCGCCACGGTCGCCGATAGACTCAAGGTCGGGTCTATCGTTCGTGTAGGAATCATCAATGAAGTGAAGGGTGTTGAGCTTCAGATGGAAGTTTATGGCGAAAATGGTGAAGATATTTACTTCAGTGAAAAAACCATCATGCAAACTGATGACATAGAAGTGCTTTCTTCATCGATTGGAAACTGGCTCGATACTTATTCCAAAATGATTCCATACGATGCTACGGTCACCGGTATTCTTGGCGATCAGATTACACTCGACGTTGGTAAAGGTTATCCGATTCAGGTGGGCCAGAAGTTCGTCGTCAAACGTCTCATGACGAAGAAAAAACATCCGCTCCTGAAAAAAGTTGTCGACTGGGAAACGAAGCCACTTGCTGAGGGAAGTGTTTTCAACATTTCCGACAATCAGGCACTGGGGATGATTAAAGTTTATAAAGACGACCAGAAACTTTCACCAGGTGACTGGGTAAGACTGGAAGCCTTCCGCGCAGATGATAAGATCGTTGATGCTGAAAAAATCGAGGAAGAAAAACTCGGGACACTTGGGCTTCTCTCAGTAGCTTTGTTTGGATCAAGTTCCAGTGTCGATACAAATACTCCCGGGGGCTCCAACCGCTGGAGTGGCAGAACTTACGGAATTGATCTTCGGGGTGAAGGCTGGATAACCCGTCAGTACTTTGCGGCGGTTGAAATTATGCGCGCTCTCGGTAGTGTGGATAAATCTTCCGGTAGTCCGACTAAAAAGAAAGCAAACGTAAATAACGGTTCGTTCAAACTGACCGGTGGATATAAGTATCTCCCGATCGGATTCTTCTATGGACCGCAAATTGATCTCTATGGTGGTTATGCCAACAAGAGTTATGATGTGGACTTTTCGGCTCCCGACGGCCTCGGTCAGCAAACATTTTCTGGTTTAATTTTTGGTGTGGGCGCCAACATTCCCATTAACCGGGAATTCAGGTTTTTTACTGCTGCTGATTTCATGCCGTTTCCGACCTTCACTGATGACGATGATATATACGGCGGTGCCAAGAGTGCCTCATCGCTTGATTTAGAAGTCGGTGTGAAATATCAGTACACCATTCGTATGACTCTGGACGCGAGCCTTGAAACCAGATCGAGCAAGGCCAAATTCAGATCTAATTTCAAAGAAGTTTCATACAAGGATAATGTGCTTAAGTTGGGTGCGACATTCAATTTCTGAAGCAGGACAGATGCTGCTTTCATGGGCTATATTTGATCCATGAAAGTGAATCGTATCCAGGAACTAGAGAAGCTCATTCTCCATCACAAAGAGCGCTATTACACCGGCATGGCCGAAATCTCAGACGAGAAATATGACAAGCTTGAAAGTGAGCTGAAAAAACTCGATCCTGGAAATCCCGTTCTCTGTCTCATCGGATTCAAGCAAACCGAAAATGTCGCAAAAGTTGAGCATCAGAAAAAGATGCTTTCTCTCGATAAAACCTACGAAGAAAAAGATCTCACCCGCTGGATTGGCAAAGAAGACATCATCAGCGTCTTTAAAATTGATGGTTCCAGTTGTTCCTTGGTCTACGACGATGGGCATCTCTCAATCGCTAAAACTCGTGGCGACGGTTCCGTAGGTGAGAACATCACTAAAAAAGCGGTCTTCATTCCTGACATTCCGAAATCGGTCAAAGGCCTTAAGAATTTTGAAGTACGCGGTGAAGTTTATTGTGTGGAAACGAAATTCTTTCAGCTGACTGAAGAGATGAAAGAAATGGGGTTGGAAGCTCCCACTTCTCAGAGGAATATTGTCGCGGGACTTTTAGGACGAAAAGAAAATATTCATCTTTGCCGCCATTTAAGTTTCAAGGCATTTGATCTTCTGGCGGATGAAAAATTTAAGAAAGAACATGAGAAACTGGATCTACTGCAGGAGATGGGTTTCATTACTCCTGATTATGAAATTCATAAAGCGGGCAAGGACCTCGCCTCAATCATCAAAGAAGCAAAAGACTTCATGACGGGTGGTGATTATCTGATTGATGGTCTCGTATTCGTTTACGATGATCTGAAGCTCCATGAAGAGCTGGGAGAAACTTCTCACCACCCCCGTTACAAAATTGCCTTTAAATTTGCGGGTGATACTAAGATCACTACAATTAATGAAATCGAATGGGGTGTTTCAAGAAACGGAACGCTTACTCCCGTCGCACTTGTAGCACCGGTAGAACTTTCTGGTGCCATGATCGGAAGAGTCACTCTTCATAATTTTGGTCTTGTCAGAAATTTTGAACTGAAACCAGGCGACAAAATTGAAATCATCCGCTCGGGTGAGGTCATTCCCAAATTTCTCGGAGTTGCCGAAAGAGCAGGCGGTAAATTTACCTATCCCGAAAAGTGCCCGAGCTGCAATAGTAAGCTTAAGATCGAAGACATCTGGTTATTCTGCGAGAATGGAAAATGTCCTGCCAAAGTGAAAGAAGAAATACTGAACTATATTCATAAGGCGGGAGTGGATGATCTTTCGGACAAACGCCTTGAAGAATTAATTCTCAAGGGCCTGGTTGAAACCATTCCTGATCTCTACCGTTTGGCGGAGGAAGATTTTCTCATGCTGGATAAAGTGAAAGATAAACTTGCTTCTAAGATGTTCGAAAACATTGCTAAGACCAAAGAACAGACGTTGCTTCAATTTATTTCTGCTATTGGTGTGGAAGGTGTTTCCACCGCGAAGAGTGAAAGAATAATTGCCCAAGGATACAATACCATCGATAAGATTCTGGATCTTACGCCCGAGAAAATGATGGCGATAGAAGGCTTTGCTGAGAAGTCTTCTACCGAAATAGTAGCGAGTATTCAGAGAAAAGAGCCGTTGATCCGTGAGCTTCTGAGTGTCGGAGTAAAACTCAGAACCGAAGAAATGAATACCGGGGAAGGCGCTCTCGCCGGGATGAAATTCTGTATTACCGGGGA
>JAYVHR010000402.1:0-3142 GCA_043771075.1 Bacteriovoracaceae bacterium | reverse complement strand
TTTTTCCGGCCCTCTCCCGCGCCCATGAGGGAATGGTATTATTTAACATTATGGAAGCTAACCAGGCCTATTACATTCAGGTGCTGAAGAATCATCTTTTTGAAAAACAGATGAATAATCCCAGCTATTCACTCAGGGCCTTTGGTAGGGACATGGATATTCATCCTTCATCTCTAAGCCAGATCCTGAATGGAAAGCGCCCTTTGAGCTTCAAAGATGCTCAATCTATCCAGAAAAAGCTCCATCTCCCTCCGGTCGATCAGACACGGTTTATGGGAAGTGTGCTCCGTTCACGCGTGAGTATTGATTCAATTCGAATTCCGGAATTAGATGAACGGCACATCATTGACGACACTCATTTTCAGATCATCGCAGAATGGGAGCACTACACGGTGCTTGAGCTCTTTGACCTGCAAGATTTTCAGTGCACTGAAAGTGACGTTGCTCTCCGCCTGGGAATCTCTACTGAAAGAGCGCACGAAGTAATTGAAAATCTAACTATCTCGAATCTTCTCCGGAAAACGGACAGAGGATTTGAAAAAGTTCATGAAGATATTAAAACCACAGAAGACGTATCTTCACTGGCCCTTCGCGCTTCTCACGAAGAAACTCTTCGCATGGGAGTCGATAAGCTAAATGATGTGCCCGTCGAATTCCGGGACTTTTCCTCAGCGACACTCAGTCTCGATCCGGCCAAGCTTCCGGAAGCAAAAAATATTATCCGTGAGTTCCGCATGAAGATGCGGTCACTCCTTGCGACCGGTGAAAAGACTGAAGTCTTCCAGCTCGCGATTCAATTTTATCCATTAACGACAACTTCTATAAAACCCAAGGATCTCCAGTGAAAATCGTCTTCATCTTTCTCATGCTTGCTTCAGCGCTCACGGTCCATGCCGGTGAGAAAGGAAACGGAGAGCATCCTATTTCACAGGTGGATGATGAGTTTCTCTCCCAGGCAGATATTCTTTGTCCGAAAGTCATGAACTCACACATTTCGCCGGAAACGATCACCTTCAATATTGATGGAATCGACCGGACCTACAAGTACCAGGTCATCCGCGAATACTGTGAATTATACCAATTTGAAGGCTAGGCCTTAAATCTGCGCGCAAGAGAGAGTCGCAATAACAGGATATCCCCCGGAAGCGGTCGAAAGAGAAAGCGACCTGATCCGGGCATTCTGCAGACTCTTACTCATTTCAAAGGTCAGCAGCATCCGATTATCTTCCGTCAGTACGTAGACATACGGATACGCTCCACCGGAGGGAGAGAGCTTGGCATTTCCTCTGACGGTTTTATTACCGACTTGGAACACACTTAAATTTTGAGAAAGTTTCACCCGAACTGGGTCTCCTACACGGAGATCTTTCGGGGAAGAGGCCGTGAGTGTTTTCACACCGCACTCAAATCTTTTAGGCGTTTCCACAGCGAAGACTGTGGAAGAAACAAGAGCAAAGGCAAGAATTAGCAATTTCATAAAAATCCTTTGTAAAAAGCTTCGAATTAGATCTTACAGAAGTACGTACTAACTTTTTTCACGTAGAACGGTTTTCCCTTTCTGCGCTTGTAGCTGACACTGGTGAGGCGACCTGCATGGTCCTTTTGGATGACGATCTCTTCCTTCGTCCAGTCCGAGAGATTAGGCCAGGCGTTATCAGTTTCTGCGTAGGAATACGTCAGCGTGTTTTTTGAGATCTTATAGAAATCAGCGAAACTGAGAGAAAAGAGTTCTCCCTTTGTTTTGACATCGATATACCGGCCTTGATCCGAAGCTTCGATTGAGACATTCCCGCATCCCTTTCCGGTCATCGTGTATTGCCCTTCGATGGGGGCGAGGAATGCGAGTACTTCAGTGTTCGTGGCACAAAAGCCTGACGACGTGAATAGCGTGAACGCGCATAGAAGATATTTCATATTATTTCCTCACTCTGCAAGAGACGATTTCGACCTCTGGATTCATGATACTTCCGTTCCAGAAGTATCCGATCCATTTTCCTTTCTCTTTCCCGATGAATAGCCCGAGCTCATCCGAGTGTGCCGTACCTGAAAGATTAATTGCCACTATCGCATAATCCGGATCATTCGGATTAATGGGTTTTGATCTTTTACATTCACTTTCAGGCATCAGAAGGCACTCATTGATTTTCCATGAACGGGTTTGTTCCGTGATCACTGTGAGTTTGCGGATCTTCGCAGGAAACGCATCGTACGCGAGTATGATTTTTGCGGGCCTTGCTCCATCTTCGCTGATCGTTGAGCCTTTGCATTCAATACTTCCCGCCTGAGCGGCACTCATCGAAACGAGAAAGAGGATTGAGATAGCTTTATGTTTCATAAGTCTTCCTTAAAAAAATGTAATCGTGAGTGGCATTCTATCCCGGGGAACACAGGAGCCGGTCACTTCGTACGCCCTCTCACTCAGGAGAAGGTTCGCCCGGAGACCGTTCGTGAGCATGTCATCTTCCATCTCTCTTCGAGTGGCTGAAAGTGCTCCCAGTATGCGGCCGTCGCAGATAAGCTGGTTACGATTAATCTGAAGCGAACGGCAGCCGCGAACTTTCATGGCGAAAAAGATCCCCATTACTTCACGTCCAACGGACATAATCCGCGTCTCGTCTTCATCATCTATAGTTACGACCATGTTATCTTTGGTAGGTCCATAGCTGCCACAGTTTTGAGTTCTGATGACGGCCAATGCCGGAAGACTGAGACTAAGGAAGACCAATGCAAATATTGTGCTTTTCATATAATTCCTAATCAGCAAAGCATCGGCACTGGGAAACAATGCGATCGCTCATATTGAGGTTTGGTTTATGACGAATCGTGAACTGAGCGTCATCGCCTTCACAGTTCATTGAACTGATGTCGCGAAGATTAATCGTAACAAGCGAGTCCGGTGCAGTTGTCCGGATGGCAATACTCTGCGAGCTCTTGATAACCCGCACGACAGTTGCGTCTTTTCCTCTGTAAGTCACAGAGACTTCTCCCGGAGTTGTTGGATTTTCTCTGTCCATGACAATCCAGACCGAGGCAGTGTTGTTATCTGCATCGACTTGTGCCGCCGGACCGCAAAGGACGGCAGTAGTGGCAAATGCGGGAAGACTGAGAGCGAAGAACGTGAGTGTGAGTAGTGTTTTCATCT
>JAYVHR010000401.1:0-2146 GCA_043771075.1 Bacteriovoracaceae bacterium | reverse complement strand
AGGTTCGTGGAAACGTAGTCGTTAAAATGGATACCACCTGGACCGTCGGATCCGAGAAGCATTCCGATGGCGATGAAGATGAGAAGGATGGGAACGCCGAAGCGGGAGGTGGCCTTACTGGCAAACACGCTGATGATGAGTACCAGACTGCCAACAAGAGAAAATATAAGGAACTGCTTGTCCATGACAAATTATAAACGTCTCTTCACAATTGTCTCATAGCTCAGCGTTTAATTTTGCCTGAAGGAAACCGTGTGTTTCATTCGGAGATGAACGTATTTTTACTTGTATCGGGGATGAGCGGGGGCTAAGATTTCCCATACCAAAGGACTCCACCCTATGCAAAACATACTTATTGTTGAAGATGAGAAGAAAGTTCTCGCACTTATTAAAGAGGGCCTCGCTCATTCCGGTTACGCTGCAGAAACGGCCGAATCACCGGAAGCAGCAAGAGTTCTGATGAAAACTCACAAATTCGATCTCATTATCCTCGACGTCATGTTACCGGGAACTACCGGAACGGAATTCGCCCGGGAGATCCGAGGCGGCGGCTGGAACGGTTTCATCCTCATGCTGACTGCTCTCTCCACCACTTCTGATAAAATCGCCGGTCTTGATTCAGGTGCCGATGACTACCTCACAAAACCTTTTGAGTTTGAGGAACTTCTCGCCCGGATCCGCGCGCTCGCCAGACGCAAGGCCGATTCGAAATCGAGACTCCTTAACGGATCTCTCGTGATGGATCTCATTTCCCGCGAAGTGAGCCGCGAAGGAATCCGTGTGGAACTTACGACGAAGGAATTTTCCCTCCTCGAGTTTTTCATGCGCCACCTGGATAAGGTCGTAGACAGAAACGCGATTGCCCGCCAGGTATGGGGAACAGAATTTGATCCGGATTCGAATGTGATCGATGTTTACATCAATCACCTCCGGAAAAAGATTGATAATCCTTTCCCGAGGAAAATCCTGAAGACAGTCGTAGGCCAGGGTTACGTCCTTCAGAAGACTGAATGAACGCGAGGTTCCTGAAAGGTCTCCGCTTCAGACTGACTTTTGTCTATTCGAGTTTGTTCGGATTCTTCATCTGTATCTTTGCGTACATCCTGTCGGCCCAATATATGGAACTTCTCCGTCAGGATTTCGATGCGGCCCTGTTAAATCTCGGAGTGGATATCACGCGAAGTGATGAACTTGCTCCGGGCTTCGGCACAAAATTCAAAGTGCCGGATTATCAGGTCAATAAGGAATTTCCGTTCAGTATCGGTTCAACCATTTATGTTCTGCGCTCAATTGAAGGGAAAATTATCGGCGGAAGTAGCGGCATTCCGAAAGGATTTTTAATTCCCTATCTGGAACAGCTCGCGAAAAGTCCCGACTACTCCCACCGCTTTCTTTCCTTCAAATATAATGAAGAAGATTACCGCGCGGTCAATATCAAGATCACAAACTCGGAAGGATTTGCGCGCATCCTGCAGGTCGCAACTCCCTCACTTCTTCTGAGTGAACAAAAAGACCGATTGCTCCTCATGAATCTCCTCACGATACCGCTCATCATTCTTTTTGCGAGCATCGCCTCTTTCCTCATCGCAGGAAATGCCCTGGGTCCGGTTAGGGTTCTCACGGAAACAGCACGCTCTATTGCCGCTGAGAACCTATCGCAGCGAGTGCCTGAAGTGGATACCTCGGATGAAGTGGCAGAGCTCTCACGGACGTTTAACAACCTGCTCGAGCGCCTCGAAAAATCATTTCGCGCGCAGGAAAACTTTGTCGCCAATGCGTCTCACCAGTTAAATACGCCCCTCTCCATTATCAAAGGGGAACTCGATGTGCTTGAGTCAAAATCTAGCACAACTGAAGACGTGGCAAAGTTCCGGAAATCCCTGCGCGAAGAGCTGGAACGCCTCATTGATCTCGTGAAAAAACTACTCCTTGTTTCGCGGGTCGAAGCAGGCCACGAAAATTTTGTGATGAGACCTCTTCGGGTGGATGAAATTCTTCTGAACACCACCGCCCGACTGGCGGGCCTGGCACGAGAAAAGAAAATGAATATCAGATTCAACATCGGCGAAAGTCTGGAAGAAGATTCACTTCTTGTCCGGGGAGATCGCCAGCTTCTGGATGCGATGTTTGAAAACCTTCTCGAAAA
>JAYVHR010000400.1:0-2168 GCA_043771075.1 Bacteriovoracaceae bacterium | reverse complement strand
ACAAGAATGTGGCGGGCAACACCAACTTTCCCGTTTTTGTGAGAAAGAAGTTTCAGGTACACATCATTTTCATTTTTTGTATTTTCAATATCGAGCGTCGACTTACCAGTGTTCTCGAGAACTTCAGTTCCCGCGAGGTACGAAGAAGTTTCCGGGAACGCCTGACCATTTGGCGCCGTCGCCGGACGAACGTATTCAGACTTGATCAAGTCATCCATGCTCAGAATGCTGATCCGTGAAAGAACATCTTTGTTTGAAGAAATCGCGAACATCACACTTGCAGCGAACACGAGTGAACAAGCGATCGCAAGGAATTTAGAAGTCACGTCGTTATTGAGTTCTTTGAGATCTCTGCGCTCTCTGATCTGAGTCGCAATCAGGTCATCCATCGGAATGATCTTAGTTTCCGGAAGCGGTGGAAGATCCATCGGGAATTCCGAGAGAGCCGCTCTCTTGTTCATCGCCCGGACCATGAGTTGGTCGTAAGCTGAGCGTGCCTGCTCGTCTCTCAGTACAGTGACGGCCTGGTCAAGTTCTCTGGCCATATCAGGATCGCCGCCGAACATTTTTTTGAGGATGCTATAAGAAGCCATGATCTCAAGCGCCGAAGCGGTTCTGGCAACATTTAGGGTTTCGTAGTGGTTTTGCAGACTCATAGAGGCCTCGCACGGTTTAAAAAAAGAACTAAGTAAGAATCTTTTTACTCCGATTCGTATACAGTGGAGGAAAATCAGCTGAAGCCTATAATAGTTACACGAAGAAAGGCTGATTTCACTGGATATTGAGGGTTTCCGGCCCTATCCTTTCCTTATCCCCGTCTCATTTCTGGCCCTATCCTATCCTGTTCTGAATTTTTCGAATTCTTACGTTTTATACATTTCAATCAGGAGTACCTATGGACCGCAAATCTAAAGCCCCTGTCATTGCAACAGTCGATGTGAGTAAGGTGAGATTAGTCAAAGACAGTAAGCTCGGGATCGATTTCTTCAATGAGATTGATATCTGGGCAAAGATGGAATTCCGTTCAAGAGAACAGATCAGTAAGCTTCGCCAGAATAAAACCCTGGATGGTCGCAGCTGCTCGAAGAGCCTTGGGTCTCTCCACTATTCAGTTCGCGAGAAAATCGACTAGCGGGTAAACCTGGGGCGCCCTTGGTCCCAGGTTACTCTTCATCATATGTCGGTATTGAATTAAACGGATAAATCCTCAGGTTACTCATTCTGTTATCAATCAGATCTAACAGAATTAAGTCTTTTCCATTGTTCTTAAAGAATAAGCGATATCGTCCATCCCCAAAGGGCCATGACTGGTCTCCGGTCTTTTCATGTATGGGAGGAGATATTGGATTATTTTTCAGAAATTCAAGAGCATGGTCATGGGATGTAAGGAATGCTTCTATTGCAAGGAGATTTTTACCAGATGATTGCCAAACAAAATCCTCAATCTCCCCCAAGCGTTTCTGGTAGGAGCCCGTAAGAATGATTTTTGGTTGGGTCATTTATTTTTTGAATCGCTTCAGGCGATCTTCTTTGCCTTTGTACTCCGAGGATTTACCATCTGCGATTTCATTCATCGCCAATAATCGACGCTGAAGAGAAGAAATTTCATTTTGGAGTTCTGCGTATTTTTCTTCATTCATCAGAATAAAGTTTTCGCCTGAACGGCGCTGAATTCGGATAGGCTCCAGGGTGGCCAGGTCGAGATAGTCTTTTAATTCGGCTCTTAATTTTTTTGGACTCGTCGATTCCATAGAATCACCTCGTGCCCAAGAGTACCACTAGGTGTACACCTAGGTCCAGTCTTAAATATATTGTTGGCCAACTCTTCACTGACTTGTGAAAGGCTTGCCATATCAACAGGGTGGCTCCACTTAAGCTTCGCTTCAATTTTTATAAAAAAATCACAGTTAAAATTATTCGTTTCTTGCCCTTCTTTATACCAGGTGGGAACCAAATAAGTTTTCCTAGCGAGACAGAGCTTCGTATAGTGAGGCTCGAAATTTTCAAGAAATTCGCACTGATCCGGAATAACTATCGCATCAGATATTTTTAAGAGATCCCCAACTTCTTGTGTGGCGTATGGCGGACAATCAAAAATTGTGACCTCCATACTTTCATCAGGCTCCTGTAGAATATTGATACCTTCAAAGATGAAGTTTTTTTGAGGG
>JAYVHR010000399.1:0-4286 GCA_043771075.1 Bacteriovoracaceae bacterium | reverse complement strand
GATGTTGTCGGACAGATGCGAGACATGCAGTCTCAGCTCGATAAGATGAATGGTCGCATTGAAGAGATGGAGCATCGTAATAAGCAGATTGATCCTCAGGCAATCCAGAAGATGAATGAAAACCTCACTTTGCTCCAGACTCAGCAACAATCAGATTCTGAAGCACTTTCAAAAATTCAGGCCGAGTTAAAAGAGCAAAGAGCGTTTCTTGAAAAAGTAACTTCCAGCCTTTCATCCATGGGCTCTGAGAAGCCGCGCTCTTCCGGCAAAAAAAAAAACGTTAAAGCAGATCTGAGTGATGCCCTCAGTTTAGTCAAAGAGGGCAAGTACTCTCAGGCAAAATCTGAACTTGAATCACTGGTTGATGCCGAAGGGCTTTCACCGGGTGACAACAACAAGATCATGCATGGCCTTGGCCGCATCGAGTACTATACAAAGAATTACGACAAGGCCCTCGTTTACTTCAGCAAGATCTATACGAAGTATCCTAAGGCGAGTCTCGCTCCCAATTCACTTCTCTACATTGCAAAGTCTCTGAAGAAACTGGGCAAGAAGGATGAAGCGAAGGAAGCCTTCACCCGCGTGGCCGAAGACTATCCAGGATCATCTGAATCGGCCGAGGCAAAGAAGGAAATCTGAAAAAAAGAATTATCCTTGGGATTGAAACAAGCTGTGATGACACTTCAATCTGTCTCATGGATGCAAGCGGTGAAACTCCGAAAATCCTTTCCCTCAATAGTTTCTCGCAGGATTTTATCCTCGAGAAATGGGGTGGCGTAGTTCCCGAGCTGGCCGCCCGTTCCCACGTCAAGGCCATTCCACCTCTTTTGAAAGTCAGCTTCGAAGAAGCAGGACTTTCGCCTGATGACGTCACTGAAGTGGCGGTCACAACTCATCCGGGACTTGTGGGATCACTCCTTACAGGAATCAATCTCGCGAAAACTTTCGCGCTCATGAAGAATCTGCCGATCATTCCCGTGAATCATCTCTTTGCTCACCTGGAAGCGATTCATCTCACTGAAAAAATTTCCTATCCTTACCTTGGTCTTCTTGTCAGTGGTGGGCACTCCGCTTTTATGTGGGTGAAATCTTCTACGGATATGGAAGTAATCGGTTCCACTCTGGATGATGCCGCCGGTGAAGCCTTTGATAAGGGTGGAAAACTTATGGGTGTGGGTTATCCCGCCGGAAAAATTATCGATGATCTCGCCAGGACCGGCGACCGGAAAAAATATGAGTTCCCGATTTCCTACATGCGCGATCGTCCGGGCAAGATGAGTTTCTCCGGACTGAAAACTTCACTTCGGGTACGTCTGGAGAAAATGACTGCGGAAGAAATTAAAACAGAACTTCCTCATTTGTGTGCCTCTTACCAGGAAACGATTGTCGATACGCTGAAAATAAAATGCGAAGAAGTGATTACCAAAGTCCTTCAGCAGGATCTTCGTACGTTTGAAACACCGATCGTAATCGGTGGTGGTGTCGCCTGCAATTCCCGCCTGCGTGAAGTGATGAAAGCGCGCTTTAAGAATGTTCATGTGGTGAGTCCCATTTACTGCACCGACAATGCCGGAATGATTGCTCACTACGCTTCACTGGTTCCGGAAACTAAAGTCAGCTTTCCTGAATGTCTCTCGCTAGACGCGCAATCCAGATTCGTGGAGAAGAAATGAGCCGTTTCCCTCAGGCGAATAAAAGTTTCGGGCAGCATTTTCTTTCTTCACCGTCAGTCATTTCAAAAATCACGACACCCCTGCCCCCGAATATCGATGCCATCGTAGAAGTGGGTCCGGGTCCGGCCGTTCTCACACCTCATCTCGTGAAATACGGACTGCCGGTTCATGTCCTGGAAATGGATCAGCGTTTCGGAGAACTTCTGGCACCCGTCGTGGGAGAGAAAAATGTCCACATGGGAGATGCTCTCGAGTTTAACTGGCCAGAGTTTCTGTCTGAGACAAAATTTAAATCAATCTGGCTTGTGAGTAACCTTCCCTACAACGTCAGCGTGCCCCTGACTCTTTCCTTCCTTCGCATTCCACAGATCACGCATATGACATTGATGTACCAGAAAGAAGTGGCCGAAAAAATCTTCACGCGCGAGCAAAGAAACTCTATGGGGTCACTACTTGCCATGTGCGCGTCTCAGTTTCATGTGAAGCATGTTGTTCACGCCCCTCCCGGAGCATTTGTTCCGCCGCCGAAAGTGGATTCACAGGTACTGGGATTCAGCAGGAGAGAAACGCCGCTTGTTCCCTTGGCAGAGATTGACCAATACGAGAAATATCTGCGGATGGCCTTTGCTCAGAGAAGAAAACAACTCGGTGGAATTTTGAAATCTGAATGGGGCGATAAAGTGGAACAGTGTTTCCGGGAAGCCGAAATCCCTATGACGATCAGAGCAGAGGCCCTCACCATGGATCAGGTTCTCAATCTTTATTCAGTTTCTAAACGTTAGAAAGAAGTCATTCGCTTTCGCGACTCTTTAATTGCACGATACCACTCCTCACCCGGCTCTCTCCAGAATGATGTGGCCTCTTCTTCCCAGACTGAAGTATCAGCTACAGGGACACTGGAACAACTCGCCCTTTGAGTGAGATCTTTCGCCTTGAATGTCGAGCCGATAAAGCAAGATCCTCGTCGCGAGTTTGATGAAAGGAAAGTATTCAATTGATCAGCGTTGAGATTTCCACCCGGTGGATTGGTGACCTCAAAGCTCACAGACCAGTTCATGTTGTAATCAGATCTTCGCAGCGTGCTTGGTACTCCGAGATTGTTGTTCTCCATGGAGAACCCAATAATATTTCCTTCGAAAGGAATCACTTCGAAATCGAGAGCATTGTATTCTTTCTTACTCCCCATACAGTTGTGATACAGCACATAGGCGCGGGAAGTTTTATAAATGCATGTGTAATTCTGATCATGGCCGTAGAGATTCCGGCGACCGATAAATGTTTTCACTGGATTATTTAATTCCGTCATCGCCTCGCGGGGAGTGATCAAAGAAGGACATGTGACTTCAGGGCCAGGATTCTGGAGCGCGCCGAGGTGTCTCACAGCATCCTGATTGCTCTGTGCGAAAGCTGTCTGAAGAAAAAAGAAAAAAAGAATGTTAGTAAGAGCCATTGACCGTGGTTCTCAGACGCTGAAGAGTTTGTGGCCATTGAGCACCCGGGTTCTGCCAGAAATCTACTGCCTGACTCATCCACGCCTGGTTCTGATATCCGCCGTAGCAGTTACCACGATGAGACATATCCTGTGCACCCATTGAGTTACCTACGTAACATCCGCCACCCATCCTCGTACTTGCCGTGCGGAGATAATCCTTGATGCCGTCCATGTTCAGCTGTCCAGTAACCGGAGTCGGTTGAATACTCACCCGCCATGTACTGTCGTACTGAGCACGGGTCATGGTGCTGATCGGAGTATTAACCTGAGAAGAATTTTCGATGTAAAAGCTGATCATGCCACCCGTGAAAGGAATGACTTTGATATCCGTCGCAGCTGCTTCGCGCTTACTGCCCATGCAATTGGTGTAGATCACGTATGCAGTAGGTCCGCGGAAAACACATGAACGGTTTTGATCACTGCCCGGAAGAAGATCACGTCCCATAAACGTCAGCGGTCCATTGAGGACATCTCGCATGAGATTTTGCGGACAACTGGGATCATCAGCACAATCCTCACATTTCACAACGGGACTGGGATCACCACTCAGAACTTCCAGCCCCTTTGTGAGCTGGGCATGGGCCGAAGTAATCGTAAAAATCAGGGTCAAAATTAAGTATTTCATAGCGCATTTATCGGTCAATTAGTCCGGGAACTTAACTATCCTCAAATCGAGTATATTGGGCTAAAGTCCCTAGCCATGGGTGTGAAAATCGTTTGTAGGAATCAACGGGCCGGGTATGACTACTTCTTAGAAGATAAGTATGAGTGCGGGCTTGTCCTGGTCGGAACAGAGGTGAAATCCCTTCGTGCCGGAAAAGGAATTATTAACGAAGCCTTTGTCTCAATTGATGCAAAAGGAGAGGCCTGGCTTCAGAATGCCACCATTCCCCACTATGAATTCGGTAACATAAATAATCATCCTGAAACCCGTAAACGGAAACTGTTGCTAAATAGAGAAGAAATCAATCAGATCGAAAAGAAGATGTCGGTAAAGGGTTGGGCCCTTATTCCACTAGCGGTTTACTTTAAAGATTCACTAGTTAAGTGTGAAATCGCTTTAGCGAAGGGGAAAAAGCTCTATGATAAGCGTGATGATGCTGCTAAAAAGGACGTAGAGC
>JAYVHR010000398.1:0-4558 GCA_043771075.1 Bacteriovoracaceae bacterium | reverse complement strand
GGCCCGTTATCCACGACATCAATGAAGGTATGAGGCTCGTTCTCTGATTTGGAAATCACAATACTGATCTGGCCATTGGGAACATTACCCGAAGTAATGGCATCAATTGAGTTCTTCACCAGGTTAATGATAACCTGTTCAAGCTTTATCCGGTTGGCGAGGGCAGCAATGTGTTTCCCATTGTGGATCTTCTTCAGTTCAATGCCGGACTTCTTGGCAGTCGGAAGAATCCATTCAATCGCAGCATCAACCAGAGCATCGAGATCGCAGTATTCCTTCTCGTCTTCCGATTTATGAAGGAAGTCCTTCATGTTCTTGATGATCTGATTCACGCGTTCCAGAGATTCGATGACGGTGGCATTCGCTTTTTCAATATGCTTAAGTTTGGTTTCCGGCGCCCGCGAGATCAGACAATCGCGGATGAGTTCCGAGTGACCGGCAGCAATCGTGAGCGGATTATTGATTTCGTGAGAGATATTGGCGGTCAGTTCCCCAAGAGTATTGAGCTTATCTGCCTGCAGGATCTGGCTGTGGGTTTTTTTAAGCTCATCGAGCTGATCACGGTATTTATTATGCAGATGTGTTTCAACCGTCTTGTCGTGAAAGACGATGGCGAAATTGGCCCCTTTCTCGCTCTGGATAGGAATCACTTTCAGGATGACGTTGTATTCAGTCTCCGGATCGTGAGGCAGATGCATTCGGATTTCCGGAGAAGTCATGACGTCAAACGAAAGAAGGGCCTTGTTAACCCATTCTTCGAGATCGAGATCCGCCGTATCGCAAAGCTGGATGATGTTCACCTTACTTTTCAGGATGCGGGGAGGGAGCTTCATGAAGATTGAAGTCTGGTGATTGAAATACACGATCTCGTGCTTTGAGTTCAGCACGATCACCGGATCAAATAAATGGTCAAATCCTTCGAATCCAGAACTCATGACTCTATACCTTCCCCAGGAAACTGAAGTACTGGGTTTCAATCGCATCAAAATCCATCTCACTGCCGCATTTCGGACATTCGACTTTAGGCGCCTTGCGGTTTTTCACGTCGCTTGCCTTCAGGTGAATCTTAGCTTCTTTATTGCACGATTCGCAGAAGTACGGAGCGTAGAAAGAACTGATGGTTGCCCCCTTGCGGAAGAACCCGTGAACCATGTTGATCTGCTCAATGATGATCTGCGGGCAATTGTTGTAAGTCACCGTGGTCTTCTCTGGAATGCCTTCAAGAAACTTGATCCATTCGCGGATACCGCAGGAATTGATCATGTTCACTTCTTTGAAGTCAAATGAGATAGATTTCTGAGCGAGTCCCTGAATGTCCTTGAAGTCGGAATCCTCATCAATGGACCCGATGAGTTCAACATGCAACTCATCCTGCAGGATCTGTTTATTAATCGTGAGTCTTTTCACCTGGAACCTCTTGGAAAAAATGGAACGACCGGATCCGCTCTTTGTAATTCTTGTAACGCTTGTTACGTTCGATAATACAAATAACTTCAGTCCGGAAATTTTCCCGGTAATTAATAATGAATTGGTTTGAGTGTAGAAAAGTCAGGTAGAGCCCGAGGCCAGCTCCGTCTTTTTTCTCCATCGGAGTCTTCTCATCAAAGCTTCGCTTAAGCGACTGGACGAGAATGTCATACGAAAGACCCCCGAAGGAATCCTGAACTGAGAGAGCAACACCTTTAGTGTCCATCGCCAGAGTAACCTGGACCAAATCAGCACCTTTTAAAAAAACAGGAGTCTTCCTGTCCGGGGTTGTGAGTCCCTGCAATTCGCGTCGCTTGTTCGGCCCTTTATAAAGGGAGTTTGAAATAAGTTCGTTCGCCATTACCTGGATGTATTCCATGGGCGAGGTGAAGTAATCCTTGAAATCAAAATGCGAGAGAGCGTCCTTCACCATTTCGTTTGTATATTTTGAATCCGAGAGACTGATCACTTTGCTGACAGCATCGTCGGCCAGGTAATGGCGGATGCCCCAGATTTTTCCATCCATTTGCTTGGCCAGGTGACAGATGAGCTCATTGGCAAAAGTGTCAGCATTGTGACCGACAATATGCTGGAGATGATATTTCTGGATGAGAGCGACGTTTTCTTCATTCGAATGATCGGACAGAACATAGAGATACGTTTTCTTTATATCTCTCAGCTCTTCTTCCTTCTCCAGATTTTCCACGTCACAGATCACGAAATGATGATCGCGTAATTTCCCAAGATCAGGATTGAGATGGAGAGTGAAATCCCTCTTCTCAGCTTCTTTTTTGAGCTCATCAAAAACGGTCTTGGATTTGACGAAGACTGCTACATCATTATTCATGCTCGGACCTTCAGGAGAACTGCTGTGAGATCATCTTTCGGCCTCTCAGGGGAGAAGGCCTTGAACTCCGCAAGAACTCCGGATAGAACGTTGTCAGTCGAATCACGGCCATACTGGGCCAGTGCCTTGATGAGTCTGCGCTCACCCCAGCGTGTGCCCTCGGCGTTTTCACCTTCCGTAAGTCCGTCTGTATAAAAGAAGATTGTATCATGGGGAGTGAGGCCAAGTGTGCGCGACTCGTACCGGCCTTCCGGATTTTGTCCCAGTCTGGGTCCATTCGCCTCTATAAGGGGTTGAAAATCGTCTTTCGCTAAGGAATCCTTATTAGAATTAAAATATAACGGTGGCGTATGAGAAGCATTGGCATAAACGAGCTTTCCAGTCGTTACATTGAGGCTGGCAACGAAACAGGTCACCTGAATCTCTTTACCTGCTCCGCACACAGCTTGATTCATAAAGCGTAAAATTTCATCCGGTCGAGAGAGAAAATCGGGTTTCAATTCCAGAATATAATCGAGGCTTGTCTTGCAGCAGTTGATTGTCGCCGTGAGAAGAGCAGCCGGAACTCCGTGTCCGGTAGCATCGGCAATAAATAAAACCCGCCAGTCTCCATGAGAGGCAATTCCCCACCAGTCACCACCACATTCCGTTGCCGGTTCAAAGTGGCCTTTAATTTCAATTTTATTTTCGAGTATGCCTGATTCCTGAGGGAAAAATGAAGACTGAACCAGCTGGGCAACTGCGACTTCGTTTTCCAGCCGCGCTTTCTCGCGCATCTCTCCGATGTAAACTTCAATCTTTCCGGCCATGTCATTCAATGAATCGGCAAGTGCTCCGACTTCATCACTCCCACTCACCCTCGTTCTGATTGAAAAATTTCCTTTGGCTATTTCCTGTGTCGTCCCGAAAAGTTTTTCCAGCTGAGCTGTCAGTGGTCGGGCGAGCAGGACGGAAAGAATCATCGCAATCCCGAGAATAAAAAGTCCATAGGTGAGGGATTTATTCACGATATAGCGTGTGACCTGGAAAGCATCATCCTGCTTGATTCTCACGACTGAAGCGAGATTAAGTTTACGGTCATAATCCCAGGCATAAAGCCAGGCCGTGCCGCCCACATCAATCGTACTCGCGCCGTGGGCCAGATTATCATCCAGCATTTTTGAGAAAAGTTTTGTCTCAGTGGCGTCGAGAGTCCGCGGTTCCTTGTCGACAACACTCATGTGGCCTGATTTCGGAAGAACAAAAAAATATTCAAACTGAGTTTTTGCAGGAACAAGATTCACGAGTGCAGCTTCATCGGGCATCGAATCGCCGACTTTCATCCGCAGAGCCTCGGACTTGTAGGTGAGGGACTCGAAAAGATAGGCAGTCTTGTCTTCTCGGAAAGTTTTTAAGGCGATCGTCACAAAAACGGCAAGCGAAGCCGCAATCAATACGATCATCACAAGCAATAGCTTGAGCTTCAGTGGAAACATCACCTTCCGGTAAGCACTCGTCATAGGAACTCCCATGCATTCATTATAGCCAACATACCGGGTAATTTAAGCCATCCCTTTTTACCTACTCTCGTTCTGATAAACTGGAAGGCATGACATCGAGGCGGATTGACCAGATGTTGTCCCTCATAGGGGCACTTCTGATCCTGATGAGCTCTTACCAGCTCTTTTTCTCGCGTTCCGGAAGTTACGAGGGTGCTACCCTTGGCCGGGTTTCTGCGCTCGAAAAAGTTGTGAAGATAAAGCGTGCCCGGGCCCTCGACTGGGTCGACGCTTTTCACGATGATCTCGTCACTGAAAACCAGATGATTTACACGGATGAACTCTCAAGTGCCGAGGTGAAATTCACTGGCGGACAGAGACTCGTGATCAGCGAGAACTCGCTGGTTAAAATCCGTTCACGCGGAAATGAAAACGAACTCGATATCGGGAAAGGAACCATCCGCGCAACTTTATCCGGAGAAGAAGCCATCATCGTAAAGATGAACGGCGAAGACTACGCACTCAAAGGGGACAAGGCCGACATCGAGATCAACCTGCACGATAATATCGGTGAGATCGGAGTGATGGCCGGTAAAGTGGAACTCGAAAAAGACGGGAAGACCACAGCACTCGATGAAAATATCGCACTTGTGGTCGATGGGGAAAATTACTCCACAAAAGTCATAAGCTTTGTCACCATAGCTCCCGCGAGACACTCGCTGATTTATACCGGAGCTGAATCGTCTTCCGTGAGCTTCGTCTGGTC
>JAYVHR010000397.1:0-7920 GCA_043771075.1 Bacteriovoracaceae bacterium | reverse complement strand
GAAGCCGTCTTAAAGCTTCTCAGAAATCCTGACGTCCCTAATGTCATTACGGCGATGCCGGCGAGACGTTCTCCATATTTTAATCTGGTTGAGAAATCTCCGGAAGGCCGGATTCATCTGGCGAAGAAACTTGAGAAGCCAGTGGTTCGTCGTCAGGATGCTCCGGAATGTTTTGATATGAACGCTTCTATCTATGGTTGGAAACGCGAAGTGCTGATGAAGGAAAATAGTCTCTTCCTCCCGGGCACTGCTCTGCATGTCATGCCTGAAGAAAGATCGCTTGATATCGACTCTGAACTCGATTTTCAGATTGTCGAAATGATCATGAAAAAAAGGATGAATTCGTGAACAGGACTTTCGAACTTAAAGGTAAGAACGCTGTTGTCACAGGTGCCACCGGAATTCTTGGTAAGCACTTCGCCGCTGCACTGGCTTCTTACGGCGCTCAGCTTGCATTGATTGATCTGGATCAGAAGTCCCTTGATGCCTTTGCCACAGAACTAAAAACTAAATATGACATTAAGGCTGTTGGGTATGCCTGTGATATTACCAATCCCGAAGCTGTCGCAAAAACTGTATCGACTATTGATACTGATTTCGGCGGCATTCACATCCTTCACAACAATGCTGCCAGTAAGGGAAAGAGTCTCGACGACTTTTTCCTCCCTTTCGAGGAATACAAACTAGAGACATGGAAAGACATCATGGGTGTAAATGTGGACGGAATGTTCCTCATGGCCCAGTCCGTTGGAAAAGCCATGATCAAACGTGGAATTAAAGGAAGTATTATCCAGACAGCTTCTATTTACGGAGTCGTTGGTCCCGATCAGAGAATTTACGATGGGTCTTTTTATATGGACCGCCAGATCAGTTCACCGGCAGTTTACTCTGCTTCAAAAGCGGCAGTTGTTGGTCTCACAAAATATCTCGCTGCTTACTGGGGCCAGAAAGGAATCCGTGTGAACACACTGACTCCTGGTGGTGTGGAAAGTGGACAGAACGAAACGTTTAAAAATAAATACAGCGCCAGAATTCCCATGGGGAGAATGGCCGAAGCTGATGAGATGTGTGGAGCACTCGTGTTCTTAGCATCCGATGCTGCCAGTTACATTACCGGCCAGAATTTGATCGTTGATGGAGGGCTCACAGCATGGTGACCAAAACCCGGGTCATTGCCCGGTTAGATATTAAAGGACCAAATCTCGTAAAGGGGATTCACCTCGAAGGACTTCGCGTTCTCGGTGATCCTTCTGCATACGCCCGTCATTATTATCTGGAAGGCGCTGATGAGCTTTTCTATATGGATGTGGTCGCAAGTCTCTTTGAAAGAAATAGTCTCTCGAGCATCATAGAGAAAACGGCAAAAGAAATTTTCATTCCGATTACGGTCGGCGGTGGAATCCGGAATGTTGAAGATGTGAATAAGGTTCTCCGCGCAGGTGCTGATAAGGTTTGTATCAACACTGGGGCTGTGAAAAATCCTGAATTCATCCGTGAAGCTTCAAGACTCTTCGGATCATCCACAATTGTGGCCGCACTTGAATGTATCCGTCAGCCAGACGGGAAATATCTCGCCTTTGTTGACAATGGCCGCGAAGAAACTGGTCTCGAAGCATCTGAATGGGCCGTTCGCTTGGAAGATCTCGGTGTCGGTGAAATCGTTGTGACTTCGGTGGATAAGGAAGGAACCGGCGAAGGTGTCGATTCCACCCTTATTTCGCTCATCTCTAAAAAAGTAAGAGTTCCTGTGATTGCTCACGGGGGAATCGGAAAGCCAGCAGATGCTGTTGAAGCGATCCGTGCAGGTGCTTCCGCAATAGCAGCTGCGTCTGTTCTTCACTACGATGCTCTTTTCCGCGAAAAAATCGGAAGAGACAGTCAGAGTGGAGAAGGGAATACGCGCTTTCTAAGCGAGCAAAGAGCTTACAATAAAATCAAGCCCTGTTCTCTTGAAGAACTGAAAGCAGCTCTTCGTGCTGAAAATATTCCGGTGAGGATGATGCTATGAAAAGAGTAATGATTCTCGATTACGGTCTGGGAAATCTTTTCAGTGTTCTTCAGGCCGCGAAAGAAGTCGGAATGGATGCTTTCCTTTCTGATAAAGCAGAAGACTTAATGAAAGCGGACGCCGCCATACTTCCCGGAGTGGGAGCATTCGGGCACGCTATGTCTGAACTACAGAAACGCGGACTTCTCAATGCCGTGAAAGATTTCGCCGGCCAGGGAAAACCATTACTCGGAATTTGCCTCGGCATGCAGCTTCTCATGGAAAAAAGTGAAGAATTCGGCGAACACCAGGGTCTCGGACTTCTGAAGGGTGAAGTGAAACGCTTTCCTTCGGAATATCAGGGCCAGAAACTCCGGGTTCCGCACATGGGCTGGAGTCCGATTCAACCTTCAAAAACCGATCATGCGGCCCTGAAAGATGTTTCTTCAGGGACTGATGTTTATTTTGTTCATAGCTACTATGTGAAGCTGGCTGACGAAAAAGATCAGCTTACATGGTCGGAGTACGCTAATTTTCGGTACACGTCTTCAATTGTTAATGGGAATATATGGGCCTATCAGTTTCACCCGGAAAAAAGCGGAAAAGCAGGCCTTCAGCTTTACCGTAACTGGGCGCGCGCGATCGGAGTTTAGGAGAAAAATATGGGATATAAAGTTAAGTACGGCCTTCCAGAAAAAGTAACCTTCTGTAGCAAGTGTGTGATGTCAAATCAGCGACCTGCTTCGGCTGTCGAGTTCAAGCACACGATTGATAGTAAGAAGACAACTCTGCATATTGATGATGCCGGTGTATGCGATGCCTGCCGCGTGGCTGAGGATAAAGACAAGATTAATTGGAAAACCAGAGAAGAAGAACTCATGAAACTTCTGGATAAACACAGAAGCAAAGATGGTTCTTACGATTGTCTCGTTCCAGGATCTGGCGGAAAAGACAGTGCTTATCAGGCGCACGTTCTGAAATACAAATATGGAATGAATCCACTGACTGTTACCTGGCCTCCGATTCTTTATACCGAATACGGTTATAAGAACTGGAAGAACTGGGTCGACAGTGGTTTTGATAACCTGACTTTCACCCGTAACGGGAAAGTCATGAAGCTTCTCACGAAACTCTCGATTGAGAATCTTATGCACCCATTTCAGACTTTCATGCTGGGTCAGAAAAATCTTGGACCAAAGCTTGCAGCGAAATTCGGCATCCCTCTTATCTTTTACGGAGAGAACGAGGCCGAATACGGTAACCCGATTGCTGATACGGCATCATCACTCCGTGATAAGTCTTATTTCAGCTTCAACAATATGGATGAGATTTACCTCGGTGGCGTTTCAGTTAAAGAACTAAAAGAAAAATATAACGTTACTGAAGGGGACATCCTTCCGTATCTTCCACTTCCGGCCTCTGAGCTTGAGAAATCAAATATCGAAGTTCATTACCTCGGTTACTACCTCAAGTGGACTCCACAGGAAGTTTATTACTACGCCGTCGACAACACAGGATTCAAGGCCCGTCCTTTCCGCACTCAGGGGACATACAGTAAGTACAACAGCATCGACGATAAAATCGATGATCTCCACTACTACACAACCTTCATCAAGTTCGGTATCGGTCGCGCTACATACGATGCTTCTCAGGAAATCCGTAATCAGCACATCACTCGTGAAGAGGGTGTCGCACTCGTGAAGAAATTTGATGGGGAATTCCCGGACAGATACTTTAATGAAGTTATGGATTATCTCGACATGAAGCCTGAACGTTTCCACCAGCTTTGCGATGAATTCCGTTCTGAGCATCTCTGGGGCAAGGATTCGACCGATAACTGGAAACTCCGCCACAATGTTTTTGGCGGCGGACTTAACGACTAGGAAAATGAAATGAAAGTTTGTGTCATCGGCACCGGAAGAATGGGAAGAAGACATATCGATGCGGCCAGAGGCTTAGGCTTTGACGTTGTCGGTATTCATGATCCTTTCCAGGATGCGATGAATATCGCTGTGAAAGACCACGGCATGAAACCTGAGCAGTGCTTTGCCAATGAAGTGGAAATGCTCACGAAACTTCGCCCTGAAGGTGTCGTAATTTCTTCGACAGCTCCGGGCCACGCTCCTTCAGTTCTTGCAGCTGCGAAAGCAGGGGCAAAATACATTCTTTGCGAAAAACCTCTCGCTCAGTCTCTCGCTCAGTGTGATGAGATGATCCGTGCCTGTGATTCTGCTGGTGCAGTTCTCGGTGTGAATCACCAGATGCGTTTCATGGAACAATATACTCTCGTAAAAGAGATGGTGAATTCACCGGAGTTTGGCGGACTTCAGAGTATCAATGTCACAGCTTCGAACTTTGGTCTTGCGATGAATGGTTGTCACTACTTTGAAATGTTCCGTTTTATGACTGACGAAAATATCTCAGACATCCAGTTCTGGGCCGATCAGGAAAAAGTTCCGAACCCACGTGGCGCTCAGTTCGTTGATCACTCGGGCCAGTTGCGTGCCCGCGCGAAATCTGGAAAACATATGTACATGGAACTTGGCGGAAGCCAGGGACATGGAGTCTATGTGATTTACGGATGTCGCTTCGGTCAGATCTTTGTCGATGAATTGACCGGCTTCATGCGCGCGACTTACAGAAAACCAGAATTTCGTGAACTTCCGACTACCCGTTACGGGATGCCGGCCGAAACGATTCTTCGTGATATTGCTCCCGCCGATGTTATCGGACCGACTCAAGCACTGTGGAAAGCGATGATCGAGAAGAAAAATTATCCTGATGGTCAGGCCGGAAGACATGCACTGGCCGCACTCGTTGCTGCCAATGTTTCGCTCGAAGAGAACGGGAAGATCATAAGCCTGGATAGTATCAAGGCTCAGGAAGGTCGAATCTTTCAATGGGCATGATGAAATTCGAAGTAGATCGTCTTACTGATGCATCTTCAACCTTTCTCGATCTTACGAGAGGAATATCAGCACAGGTAGTCCTCTTCGGTCATGCGATCAGTTATCTGGGCGTTTTCAATATGCTTCAGCCGCCAAGCGCTCCTTACATGCAGAATATCGCGGTAGCGGTTTTCTTCTATCTCTCGGGATATCTCATTTCTTACTCATCCATCAGAAAATCACTGAAACCAGAATATAGTTTCAATGATTACTTCTTTGAAAGATTCGCCCGGATTTATAGCGCTTACTTTCCGGCAATCCTATTTGTTGTTCTCATTGATGCTCTGATGATTTCTTTTTTCTCAGATAAGTATGCCTTCCTGAGTGCTTTCAATTTTAAGCACTTCTTCGGAAACGTTTTCATGCTTCAGGACTTTCCTGTTTATTTCAAGAAACTCACTTCATTTGGATCAGCTAGGCCATTCTGGACTCTCGCGATCGAGTGGTGGTTTTACATGGCCTTCGGATGGATCTTTCTTTTTAAACCGAAAGCTAACCTCGGTTGGGTATTTAAGGGTTTGATTCTCATCCCTCTTCTGATTGTGCCTTGGCATAATGTATTCGGACGGGGCAATGGTCTGACATTTGTCTGGATTGCCGGGGCTCTTTCACCGGTAGTTCTGTCGGAACTTAAGAAGCACAAATTTAATCAAAAATTAGTAAGTATCATTCTCGCATTCGTATTAACGACGATTGCTACGGTAATCGTATTAAAGTCTGGCTCCCCAAAAAGCTGGAAGTTTGGTCTATTTATGTCGGGTTCGTTTTTTGCATGGCTCTGGCATTTTCAGACTTCTCAATACTCAGTTCCGGCCTATTTGAAGAAGTTTGCCACTTTCATCGCAGGCTTTTCCTTCACTTTGTATCTTCTGCACTACTCATTACTGGATATTCTGTTTCATGCCTTTGGTGCTGAACTTTCTCCATACCTCTTACTCGCCATCATGTTCTTCCTCAGTAATTTCCTGTCGATCATTGTCGCCAGATTTACTGAAGATAAGCACAAGGAATTCGTTGGCTGGTTAAAAACTAATATCAGTCCTCCTATTCAGGCCTTCGTGGCCAAAAATCTTAAATTTTTATGAAAGCTTTTTCCGAGCAGGAAGTCTGGGAAAAGCTGGATCGGTTTGAAACACAGACGGGAATTCTAGACCTACAGGTTGATGGGTGGCCGGCATGGCAGATTCTCCGTTTTACTGTTGCCTCCAAAATACAAAAACTCAACTGGCAAAAGCCTCCTGCTTCGCGAGGGGATCTGGTTACTGCTCTTCTTCGTGGATTAAATTTCTGGAATATCCAGCGAAGAGAATACATTGTTCACTCGCTCTATAGCGGCGCCCGGAATAAGACTGAAAAGGGCTATAGTGATATCTGGTTTGAAGATCTGCTCGAGAATGTTCCGGGTGGAGGGAAACTCATTCGCTACAATGCTCCCGGATATTCTGACCGTCAGTCAAAACTAAGAACTTCCTACGATTACGATACGACTCTTCTCATTTACTTTGCCACGTTTCTGGCAAAGGTATTGCCCGCGAAAGATACGCAAAATCATGCAAAGAAAATTGCTGATCTCGCTTCCTCACAATTCTCACTTCCATTCATTACCGAGAATTTTGTTTTAAAACGTGTGAGTGTAACTTATTGGCAGAACAGGCTTTACAAAATTCTTCTGAGGGCTATCAGACCCAAAACGATATTTGTCATTGATACGACTGAGTTTTCTCTTCTTTCTGCAGCTCAGGACCTGGGGATTAAACTCGTCGAGCTTCAGCATGGAATCTTTACCCGTAGTCATCCGCGCTCTTTGCGCCCTCTATATGCTGAATCCGCAGAGCTCCTTTATCCATCGGCACTTGGACTCTATGGGGATTTCTGGAAACGTGAACTTCAGGAAACTGCCATCGGGAAGAAGGGTCTTATTCAGGTTGTTGGTAATCCTTTGCTGGAGAAATATCGGAAACAAAGAGAAGGACGAATGTCACCTTCCTCTCGTTCAATAATTATTACGACACAGCCATTTGACCTCGCAAGCATGCGTGATTTCTTCAAAGAATTTCTCGGCCTGACTCAGGAAAATATGAAAGTGATTTTCAAGCTTCATCCTGCCTCGGGATCAGCTTCTGGATTACTTCATGATCTGACAGATCCCAGAGTTGAAATCCTTTCGGGTCTCCAGGAACCAAATACCTATGACCTAATCGCTCAGTCGGATTTCCATCTGAGTGTCGCTTCTGCCTGCCACTATGATGCTCTCGCGATAGGGACGCCAACGATTATCCTCGCTCTTGAAGGTCATGAGCTTATGCTCAATCTTCATGAAAAAGGTGCTGCCTCTCTTGTAAGAACCCCGCAAGACCTCATCAATCTCTTAAAAGATGGCACCGGCAACCCTGTAAATCCGGATGACTTCTGTAAACCGGGTTTTTGTGAGACGATGAAGAAGCTCATATGAATAACCTTATCTATAAAATTGCTAAGCTCTTCCTTGGCCTTCCTTCTGCGCATAACATGCGTAGGCAGGGGGCTATCCATAAGTCTCTCCGCTATTCTCATCTGAATGTTCAGGGGAAAGTTTCCATTGGTGAAGGCTGTCTCCTTGAAGGAGGAGTCCTGATCAGTGGAGAAGCTCCGGTGACCATCGGACGTTTTACTTCTATTCTTGGTCCGAATACTGCGATCTATGCACGCCATAACGAAGTTAAGATTGGTTCCTTCTGCAGCATTGCCAGAAACTTTGATCTCCAGGAATTCAATCATCAGATAAAAAGACCGACGACTTATTTCATCCAGAAGAATTTTTTTGGTGAGAAAGTTAAAGAGTCGAATTCCAAAGGTCCTGTCACCATTGGTAACGATGTGTGGATTGGAACAAAGTGTACCATTCTTTCTGGCACGACCATTGGCGATGGCGCTGTAGTGGCCGCCAATAGTGTAGTGACTGCAGATGTTCCGGCCTATGCCATTGTTGGCGGTGTTCCTGCCAAA
>JAYVHR010000396.1:0-7253 GCA_043771075.1 Bacteriovoracaceae bacterium | reverse complement strand
GAGGCTCACATGAAAATCCTGATTCTGGTTACAGGTCTTTTAGTAACCGCACAAACATACGCATCCAACATGAGCTGGGTTCCCTTGGCGAAAAAAACTCTCGCTGCTCATGCTGAAGAATGCAAAGTTGCTACAGTTAATGTTCAGGCAATTGTGAAGAATAGTCATATCAAGGGATATGTCACTGGTCTCAAAGAAACTTCGCTTGAAGATTTCAAAATGATTTTCTATGTGAAGACGAACCGCTGGTATGTTCATCCTTATCAGTTCAATGAAAGCCAGCCTTCTGGTTATAGTTACTCCGATCTTACGACTGGAGGAAGCTTCTGGATTCGTTCTCACTTCCGCACACCATCGAAAAGAATGGTCGCGATTCTGGTTCCGTCTGTTCACGCCGTTTACAACAAGAAATCAACTCTCAATCAGCTTTTAAAATACGCTTGTAAGCATGTAGAAATTCCAGGGAACGGAGATTTTGCTCCATAGTGATTCAGAGTCCCTCACGGATGAGGGACTTCATTTTTCTCTTCAGTATCCAGCCCAGCATTACTGCCACTAAGGCCAACGACAAAGCTAATCCCATCCAGAATCCCTGAGCTTCGAGCCCCCGGTGAAATCCGAGGAAATATCCCAATGGTATTCCGATGATCCAATAGCCGATGAAAATTCCGAAAGAAGAAATCTTTGTGAGAGAAAGACCACGCAGAATTCCAGCGAGAGTAACCTGCGCTCCATCAAAGATCTGGAAACAGGCAACCCAGAAGAGAAGCTTTCTTCCCCAATGAAGCACTTCTAAATCCTCAGAATAAAGTCCCAGGATAAATTCCGGAAAATTGAATGTCACGAGCGCCATACCGGCCGTGAAAGTGATGGCGAGAATCAAACTTACAAAAGTATAAACCCGGATTCCACCGAGATTTTTTTCACCGAATGAGTGCCCAACTTTCACACCTACGGCGGAAGCAAGGGACATGGGAATCATAAACGCCAGCGATGCATAGTTCAGGACAATGTTATTGGCGGCAGTCTGTATCTCGGCGAATTTTCCGACAAACAATGTGACAGAACAGAAGGCCATGACTTCTAAAAAAATCGAGATCGATATAGGAACTCCCACCCGGAAGACTTCCTTGCAGAAACCAAAATGAATTTTTTTCGTCGTCGACCAGAAACGGAATCCCATTAAGAAGAGGGCCACTCCCATGAAAGTGCGCAGGATAATGCAAGCCCAGGCGAGACCAGGTTCATTCAATTCAGGCATGCCCCACTTTCCAAAGACAAGTCCCATTCCCACGATGATGTTGAGACCAGCAGCGATCAATGCGATCAGGTTGGGTACAATGGTTTTTTCCTGTGCCTGAAAAAATTCTTTCACGCCCTGATACAGGCAAAGCGAAAGAAGTGATGGGCTCATGATAATGATGAATTCACGCATGATGCGATTGAGATTTTCGGTATAACCAAAATAAGGAATGAGATACATAGAAAGATAGCAAAGAGCTGTTGCGATTAATCCCATCACAAGACTGATCACCATCACCGTCCAGAAATAGGGAGAGATGTCCTCACCGGCTCCGCGCTTCTGAGCGAGAAGAGGAGAGATGGCGAATTGAACTCCGAGACCTAACATCATGACCGGATTGGTGACGGAAATCGCGAGTCCGATCGCCGCCAGACATTCACGTGAGTAACGTCCGGCCACCATCATTTCACCGGTACCGATAAGCATGAGTCCAATGTGTCCGAGTATAATAGGAATAGCAAAGAGGATGAGATCCTTCATCGCCATCCGTGAAGTCAGGTGATTCACTCGAGTTCGTCCTCTTTTCCGGATTGGAATTCATCGTACTCTTCCTGATAGGAAAGAAGACTCATGTCCTTGATACGATCGACATACAAGACACCAAAAAGATGATCGAGTTCATGCTGGATAACTGTTGCGAGAAATCCTTCGGCGATAATTTCTTTGTCTTCGCCTTTCTCATTCTGAAAAGTCACTTTGAGTTTCTTCGGCCTTTCCACATAGCCGCGAAGACCAGGAACAGAAAGACAGCCCTCCCAGAATCCCTGAGACTCATCAGTGAGAAATTCAAGTTTCGGATTTACGAACACAGTGAACGGGAGACTAACTTCTTCGCCATAGCGATTGGTGGAACCTAATTCGATAATCGCCGTCTGGAGAGACACGCCTATTTGAGGAGCGGCAATGCCGATCCCACCGTAATGCTTCATCGAATCCCGCATATCATCCACTAGCTGACGGAACTCGTCGGAAACTAAGTACTCGCTGGAAATCTCAGCTGCTTTCATTCTCAGCACAGGGTGACCCATGCGGCAAATATCCCGAATCATATAATCTTCTTTTCTTCCGATAGGTTCAGCATATGAAATTGCTGACTCTCCTTATTTTACTCACTCACTTTAGCACTTATGCTGCTTCAGCGAAACAGAAAGACCTCAATTTCACCGTGAAGGGAGAAGAACTCCTGAAGGGTGACGTTTACTATTCAGTTGATGTGATGACGAAAGGAGAACTGGCAAAAATACTTCCGCATTTCCTGGATCTCGATACCAGTGGATTTACGAAATCAAAAAACTCTCCTCTTCTGGTCAGCAAAGCAGCATACGTCGTGAACAAGCCGATCGGAGTTTTTGATCACCAGAAAGCGGCGAGCCTTCGTTACATCCGTCATCTTTTCGGTGAACAGAAAATTTCTGAGACAAGTGAGCGCACTTTCAAGGTAGAGATTCCCGGTGGGAATCCACAGCACTATAAGCTTCGCCTGCATTTTGATTCAGATGATATCAGCACGACAACAAACTCCCGTTCCATCCGCGCCATTACCGGTGCGAAGAAAATGGACATCCAGGTTCAGGGCGCTTCTTCTATTTACATGAGAGAAATGTGGGATTACTCCCGCGGCTCCAACGGCGGCGTTCATGTCACGGCCTTTCTCACACTGAAAGAAAATAAAACTCTCGTCATTGATTTTGGAATCATGTCACTTATTCCTCCTCTTCTGGCACGCGAAACCCTGGAAGGTAGCGTGAGCGGAGAAGCGAAGGCCCATCAATCACTCATCAATAGCTTTCGCGAAGAATAGTTGCTGGTGAACTCTTGAGATTACTCGATGGTGTTCCAGCTTCATGAACCGGCAAGCCTCGTCCAGTGTCTTACTGAAGGCTTCAAAAATATCCTCGCCGGAACTTTCAAATGAAAAACTTTTTTTGCGGCTTTGAATAAGTAGATGCGAATTACTTGTGACTGGTCCGGAAGTAAATTCAATGAAAATAATGGCACTGCTGGAGAGAAAACGTTCTAGCCGCTCAGTCTGCCTCTTCATATATTCAATCATCCAGGGGGAAGCCTCTATACCCTGGTATTTTATCCGGATATCCATAAAAAACCCCAACGTTCTGCCCTGTATCAATAGTATCAAACGCACTTTTTCTCACCCCTGAATATTTTCCAAAGATGTCAAATTTGTAGACACATGTTCAGGATAGTAATCAATTCACCAAGCCTAACTACCTGATTCCAGAGAGTAAAATATGGCATTGGTCTTGTATTAAGGAGAGCACACAAGCTACTCAGGACGATGGCTAAAAACAGGGAAATAAGGGGTACACAATGCAAACTAGAACACTTTCGATTCCAACATTACTCGGCTTCATGGGACTAGTTCTCATGGTCCACACTTTCAGCGCTCAGGCGGCTTCTTCCACTATTAAGTGTGAAACTGCCTTCGGAGAAAAATCTTTCTCTATTGAAGACAACCGCATCTCTTTCCACAAGGAAGATGAAGCAGGAATTTCCAGATCGATCTCTTCCGTACAGGGAGAATCAGTCCGCACGCACACAAAACACCAGGGTTTTACCAAGACCCTTTACATCGACGGTAACAAACACCGTATTAACGTGAAGAACGTGAACTCGTTCTCAGATGTAGACGATTACCTTTCCATCATGTCCCCTAAAGGCCACGAGATGACATATCCACTGACTTGTCTCTCGGTCTGATAGCGGTCCCCCCCTGAAAAAGGGGCTAGCGCCGGATGCGTGATGCCCCTTTTTTCAATTCTTAAGGCCCAGGCGGCTCTCCTCCGAAACGTCCTTCATGAAACTCATTCTCCCTTTCATTTTTCTCCTCTCTTTTTCTGCCCACGCTGAAAAGAAAAGCTTCTCCCAGCTACGTGAAGAGCGGACAATCTTTTTCGAGGCCAATCCCAAGGAAGCCTTAAAAGATTACGATGAACTGGAACTGGATCTTCTCTATAAGGATCTGGAAACCTCAACCATCCTTCAACTCATGTCAAAATACCCTGAGCTCACTCCTAAGGAACTCGAGAGTCTTAAGACAAAACGCAAGTAACGCGCTCCTCATTACTTCCAAAAAAGCCCATCTCCGACTAAGCTATTTCCTGACCAATTTCAGAGTAAGGGAAGGCAATGGATTACAATTTTTCCGAGTTAGAACCTAAGTGGCAAAAATACTGGGATGAACACAATACATTCAAGACCACGATGGATACTTCGAAGCCAAAGTATTATGTGCTCGATATGTTTCCTTATCCGTCAGGTGCGGGCCTTCACGTAGGTCACCCGGAAGGATATACAGCGACAGATATCATGGCCCGTTACAAGCGGATGAAAGGTTTCAACGTTCTTCATCCGATGGGCTGGGACTCGTTTGGTTTGCCTGCTGAAAATCACGCCATCAAAACCGGTACTCATCCGGATGCTACGACTCAGGAAAATATCAAGACGTTCAAGCGCCAACTGAAGATGCTGGGTTTTTCTTACGACTGGGAAAGAGAAGTTGCGACATCGAATATTGATTACTACAAATGGACGCAGTGGATTTTCGTGCAACTCTACAACAAGGGTCTCGCCTACGAATCACACATGATGGTGAACTGGTGCCCGAATCTCAAAACAGTTCTCGCCAACGAAGAAGTGATTAACGGGAAATCCGAAATCGGCGGACATCCGGTGATTAGAAAGCCGATGAAGCAGTGGATGCTGAGAATTACTCAATACGCTGAACGCCTTCTTCAGGATCTCGAACTTCTTGACTGGCCGGATTCTGTGAAAGAAATGCAGAGAGTATGGATCGGAAAATCCGAAGGAGCACTCATCGATTTCAATGTCGACGGATCATCTGAAAAAATCTCTGTCTTCACTTCCCGCCCGGATACACTCTTCGGTGCTACTTACATGGTTCTGGCACCCGAGCATTCTCTGGTGGATGTCATCACTTCGGATGCTCATAAGGGTGAGATCGCAAAATACCGTGAAGTCACTGCTCTGAAATCCGACCTCGAAAGAACAGAACTGAATAAAGACAAGTCCGGCGCCTTCACTGGTGCGTACGCCATCAATCCGGCGAATGGAAAAAAAGTTCCGGTCTGGATTGCTGATTACGTTCTCAATACTTACGGAACGGGTGCGATCATGTCCGTTCCGGCCCACGATGAAAGAGATTATGAATTCGCAAAGAAATTTAATCTTCCGATCATTGAAGTGCTTAAAGGCGGAAATGTCGAGGAAGCCGCTTTCACTGAAGATGGCGAACATGTGAACTCGGAATTCCTGAACGGAACGAACAAGGCCGACGGAATCAAGAAGATGATCGCGTGGCTCGAAGAGAAAAAAATCGGATCGAAAAAAATTAATTACAAACTCCGCGACTGGCTCTTCTCACGCCAGCGCTATTGGGGCGAGCCATTTCCGATCTTAAAATTCGAAGACGGCACTGTCCGTTGCCTCGGAGTCGACGAACTTCCGGTCGCTCTTCCCCCGGTGGAAAAATACGAGCCCGCCGGAACAGGTGAATCACCACTCGCTACAATTGATGAGTGGGTAAATGTCATCGATCCGAAGACCGGAAAAAAAGCACGCCGTGAAACAAACACCATGCCTCAGTGGGCGGGTTCCTGCTGGTACTATCTCCGTTTTTGCGATCCTCTCAATAAAACTGAGCCGTGGAATTCGAAAATTGAAAATTACTGGATGCCGGTCGATCTTTATGTGGGTGGAGCGGAACACGCAGTTCTTCACCTTCTCTATTCGCGCTTCTGGCACAAAGTCCTTTTTGACCTCGGACTTGTTTCCACGAAAGAGCCTTTTCATAAACTCGTGAACCAGGGAATGATTCTCGGCGAAGACGGCGAGAAAATGTCAAAGTCGCGCGGAAACGTTGTGAACCCGGATTCGGTCGTGAATGAAATGGGCGCTGATACACTCCGCCTCTATGAAATGTTCATGGGCCCACTCGAGAAAACGAAACCATGGTCATCTGCCGGAACGAAAGGAGTGCATAACTTCCTCTCGCGTTCGTACCGATTCTTCATGAATAAAGAAAACTATACGGAAGAAGGTGTCGAAGATTCTTCGAACATCAAAGAAATGCATAAGCTCATTAAGAAAGTCACTGAAGACATTGATAACATGCGCTTCAATACGGCCATCTCGCAGATGATGATGTTCACCAATCACGTCTATAAAACCGGCAAAGTGACAAAGAGTACTGCGGAGAAATTTGCACTTGTGCTCTCTCCCTATGCTCCCCATCTGGCAGAGGAGCTCTGGAGCTTCCTGGGTCACTCGAAAACACTCGCTCATGAAGCGTGGCCTGCTTACGATGCCAATCTTGCTAAAGACGAAATGATCACGATTGCTGTGCAGGTGAACGGCAAAACCCGCGGCACTTTCGAAGTTGACCGCGAGATCGACAAAGAACATCTCTTTGCGATCATCAAGGCCGATGAGAAAGTGGCGAAATATCTTCAAGGAACAATTGTGAAAGAAATTTATGTTCCCGGTAAGATCTGCAATTTTGTGGTGAAAGAATAATGATAGCCACAAAGGAAGAGCTGAAAAAATTCCGAGACCAACTCATTCACCCGCTACCAGCCGCTCAGTCGAAGCGGACGATTGAAGCTTTGTTTCTTTATGATCTTCCTGCGACAGCATCTGAAATCTGGCCCTATCTCATCGACACCTCAAAGATGAACAACGAGATGGGCTTTCCTCCGCGCGAAGAGCGTGAAGTGAATGGGGAAACCCGTGTGACGACAGTCACTTTGGGAAGAAAAGAAGAATGGATTGAAAAGCCCTGGATCTGGGTTCATGAAAAAGAAATCCAGCAGCATCGTGTTTTTCTCAGGGGCTGGATGTCCCGTCACCGCGGGATTTTCCGAGTCGATGAACTTGGTCCGCAATTGACCAGAGTTTCCGTTTATTTCCGCTG
>JAYVHR010000395.1:0-2703 GCA_043771075.1 Bacteriovoracaceae bacterium | reverse complement strand
GCCATTTTCGGAATAACGAAAATGAAAATCACGTTCATCATGCCGAAGCCAAATATTCCCATGATCACGGGATAAGTCATTGCACCCTTGATCTTGTTCTTCAATTTCACCTGCGCTTCCGTAAAATCAGCGAGACGAAGCAGAACGATTTCGAGAGTACCGGAAGCCTCACCGGCCTCCACCATGTTGATGTAAATGTTGTTGAAGACTTTCGGGTGATCACCAAGTGCTTTTGCAAGGGACGCGCCTTCGTTCACTTTCTGACGGAGATCCGAAAGAACGAGACGAAGATTTTTATCTTCCACCTGGTCAACGAGTGCCTGAAGAGCTTCCACGATCTGAATCTTCGCTTTTATGAGTGTCGCGAGCTGTCTGGTCATGAGAGCGAGATCATCCACCGAAACCGATCCACCCATGCGGAACATGCTTCCGCCGGCAGTCGTGCCTTTAGCGCGCTCTTCTTTGATATCAATGAGCATGATGCCCATGGATTTAATCCGGGTTTTGGCGGCAATGATAGATTCCACGTTGATCGTGTTCTTCACTTCCTTGCCTGTACGGTCCATTCCCTTATACGCGTAGATCGGCATGGATTAACCTTCCTGTTCGGAGTTAATCGCGCGCATGATTTCTTCTACGGAAGTGATCCCTTCATAAATCTTATCCAGGGCATCTCCGCGGAGAGTTCTCATTCCGTTGCGGACAGCAGCTTTCTTAATTGTTGCGGCATCTGTTTTCTGAATAATAAGTGCCCGGATTTCATCATTCATCAGGAGAAGCTCGGAAACCACTGTTCGTCCGGAGTAACCGGTATTCGAGCAGCGCGGGCAACCGACCGGCTTGAAAATTGTCGCACTATCCGGAACAACATCAATATCAAGAATCATCATTTCGTATTCTGAAAGATTTGACCTCTGCTTACAGGCCGAACAAAGTGTCCGGATAAGTCGCTGGGCAAGTACGCCCGCCAGAGATGAAGAAATCAGGAAGGGCTGAACACCCATATCAATAAGTCGCGTTGGTGCTGAAGCCGCATCATTCGTATGAAGAGTTGAAAGAACAAAGTGACCGGTCAAGGAAGCGTTAATCGCGATCTCTGCAGTTTCTTTATCACGGGTCTCTCCGATCATCACCACATCCGGGTTCTGACGAAGAATCGAACGAAGAGCGATCGCAAAGGTGAGATCAATCTTGTGATTCACCTGAATCTGAGAAATTCCCGGAATTTCATACTCCACAGGATCTTCCACAGTAATAATCATTTTGTCCGGAGTCTTGATCCGGTCGAGAATAGCAAAGAGAGTAGTTGTTTTACCGTGACCAGTTGGTCCCGTTACGTAAAGAACACCGTGTTTTCTTCCGCCCAGGTCATGAAGTCCCTCGAGAATTTTTCCGCGGAAACCAAGTGTCTCGAGATTGAGGGCCGTATTATTTTTTTCAAGTACCCGCATAACGATACGTTCGCCGGACTGAATAGGCACAGTGGAAAGACGGATATCAATATCCTTACCGGCAATCTTGATCTTGATACGACCATCCTGTGGAAGGCGTTTCTCAGCGATATCAAGTCTCGCCATAACTTTAATACGTGAAGAAACAGCAGAATGCGTTTTCTTCGGCTGGCGAAGAATTTCTGTCATCACACCGTTGATCCGGAAACGATAAACAACGTCGCGGTCATACGGCTCAATATGAATATCTGATGCGCGATCTTTAACAGCACGGAAAATAATCGAGTTTACGAAACGGATAACCGGAGCTTCATCAGAAGTTGAATCGAGAATATCGATCGGGCCCTCAAGGTCCAGGTTCTCCTCGAAAGTTTCATCTTCAATTGAATCGACGAGATTTCTGTTCGCCTTCTCGTAAACCTTATTGATCGCATCCTGGAGGCGGGCAGGGGTCGTGACGATGATCTTGATCTCTTTTTTAAAGATCATGTGGAGATCATTCAGCACATTGAAGTTGAAAGGATTTGAAACATAAACCGTGACCTGATGATCTGTCTCAAGACACGGGAGTACTTCGTGATGTTTGGCATAGTTAATCGAAAGATCTTTCACGACATTGGGATCAATGTCTTCAACCTTGAATTCGATCTGATACGGAATATTAATCTGGTGGCACACGACCTTGATGAGATCGTGCGGAAGAATATAATTCTTCTTCAGGAGAATATCTCCGAGGAGTCCACCTTCCACACGCTGAAGTTCAAGGGCCTCTTCCAGCTGGGACTTCGTGAGTGAAGTGTGGCGGATCAGGAGTTCCCCGATCTTTTCCTTGGTCTGCTCAATACTCGTCAGGATCTCTGTGTGCATTCTTTACTTAACCTATTCCACAGATTTCTTGATGTCCTGATAATCAGGAGTATCAATTTCTGTGTCGTCTTCGTCACTCTCGCGAGTCACGGATTGGTTATTAAGGTTTTTGTAGAGCTCAGCATCCGTCAGATCGTAAAGAGGACCCTCGACTTGCTTATCCAGCTTCGCTGAGAGATCTTCAGAAACTTTCTGGTTCGGATCCTGCTCATCTTCCTCGAACATGTTTCTCATTCCTTCCTTACGCTTATTGAGTAGCTCCCGTGTATTCACAGAGGCAGTCTTAGCGTACGGAGCAAGAATTTTTGGAGTCATGAAAAAGAGGAGGTTAACTTTTTCCACTGTACGGGATTTATTTTTGAAAAGCCATCCCAAAACCGGGATA
>JAYVHR010000394.1:0-3420 GCA_043771075.1 Bacteriovoracaceae bacterium | reverse complement strand
TTCTCCTTAAGGTAAAAAATGCGCCTCACGAAGCTTAAAGTGAGAAACATAGCCTCGATGAGGGGTGAGCACGTGATTGACTTCGGTGAGGTCATGAATCACTCGCCTCTTTTTGCCATTACAGGAGAAACAGGCTCGGGCAAATCCACTCTCCTGAATGCCATCGGACTCGCACTCTATGGACAAATTTTTAAACGCTCCCTGATCCAGAATGATGTCGTAACTCTGGGTGAGAAAGAGGGATTCATTGAACTCATCTTCGAAGTGAAAGGGAAAACCTACCTCGCTTCCTGGAGAGCAAGAGTGAGAAAGCAGAACGGTGAAGCCTATTCCATCCTCCCCTCGCCCACGCGCGAACTCTATACTCTGGAAGGAAATGATTTTGATTCTCCCCGGTTGATTACCGAAGAGAAAACGGAAGATATTCTCCACCTAGACTTCGATCAGTTCTCAAAATGCGTGGTTTTGAATCAGGGCGAGTTCGCCCGATTCCTCATGAGTACGTTTACTGAAAGAAAAGACATTCTCGAAAAACTTTATCCGGGTGAGCTTCTGGAGAATCTCTCGCGGGAACTTCGCTCTGAACTCGATCATTTCCTCGGACAGAAAACCCAGCTGGATATCGAGCTCAAGACTCTGAAGGACGACGGCAGCACGACAGTTAATGTGGAAGAAGAACTTCTGGTTTCGGCCAGAGAGCTTTCACTCCATGAAAGCTGGTCAGAAATCACCGAAAAATTCCACTATCACTTTACGAGCCTCCAATCCTACCATCAGAAAAATAATGAAAACCTGAAGCGGATTGATGGCACGAAGAAAGAACTCTCCATCGGGACAACAAGCTATAACCTTTTCCTCAAGGCCACGGAAGATGCTCAGAAGGTCCGGGATACTGCTCAGAAAGAAATGGATGAGCGTGGTCCGGGACTACAGGAACTTTTGAAGTCCGAAGAGGCACTGAAGAATGAAAGAGTTATCCTCGAATCCCTGACGAAAGATGAAATCCGACTCACATCCGAGATCACGGAAACTGAAAAAAAGATTTCTACTCTCACTCAGGAAGAAAAAGCACTGACCCCTGAGCGCGAAGAGACCCTCGGTAAAATGAAATTCCCCTTTGAAGATGTGATCAGGGAAAGATCTGTCATTGAAGACGTGATTGATAAATCGGTAGTTCTTGATTCTTTAAATCAGACTGCAGTCTCGGAAAAAGAAAAACTCCTCACTCTGGAAATTCGCGGGAAGGAAACAGGAGTTAAACTCCAGGAGATTCAGGAAAAGCTTAAGGCAATTCCGGAAGACTCCACCCTGACTCTGAAGGCACTTCATAAAACAAAGGAAGATTCTCAGAAAGCGAAAGCGCGGGATTTTGAAGTCACTAACCAGATAAAAAAAATACAACTTCAGATAGTCGAGAATTCAAAAAGCATTGAAAATAACCGTAACGAGTTCTGGAAAAATACGGAGGAACGAGCACCACTTCTCGCCACTTTGAAACTTCAGGAGCTCTTGTCGGCCGTATCCTTCTGCCTGCTTCACCCGGAAACTGAGGCCAAAGGCACTTGCCCCGTCTGTGAAACTCCCTTAGGTGGCAGTAAACTCGAGTCTCTCCGGAAATTGGCGGCAGATTTTGACTCGCAGAAAATCAATGCAAAATCTGAAGCACTTCATGCAGAAATACTGAAGTTGGAGGCCCAGCATCATGTCCTGACAAAGTCCGCCGAAGATCAGTCAAAAAATCTGTCTGAGGTTCAGACAGAGAAGACAAAACTTTCAGCACTCTTAATTCCTGATACAGAACTTGAAAAGAAAATAGAAGAAGTTCAGAAGCTCTCCTGGGACCGTGAGCAGCTGATTCCTCTCGCCAAAAGTACCGAGACAGAACTTGAAAAAATCCGGACTGAATACCGCGAGCTCAGGAATAAGCTGACACAACAAGAAAGCGACATTACACGGCTTAACTCCGAAGTGACCAATCTTGCAGCTAAGCTCACTTCTTTCCTCCCTGCTTTCGAAAAAAGCATAATCCCCGATCTTCGTCTTGATTTGAGACTCTCCGTCCTCATTTCTGAGCTCGATGGAAAAATCAACCGGATCAAAAATGATCTCGGTCACTGGAAATCCCGCCTGACGGAAGTTACAAATTCTTTTAAGGCAACTGTCGGGAATAAGAATCTTTCAGCTGCTAAAGTTAAAGACCTGTCTGAACTCCTACTAGGTGAACTAAAAGGTGAGAGTGCTTCGGAAGTCCTGAAACAAATCTCTCTCCGGTTGAAACTCGCCCAGGAAGAGCTGGAAAAGAAAGACTCAGAGAGAAGAAAACAGGAACAGGCACTGAAGGAATTCCAGGGACGACTCTATACGTATGATGAGCAGGCGCGCGATATAGAAGTCCAGTTCGCCAAAGAAAGAAAAGAACTCTCTGAAATTTCCCAGAAGAATCTTCCCGTACTCAATGAGAACCTCACGCTGATCCAGGTGACGATGAGAACTCTGGGACTTCTTCTCGATAGTTCTGCCGATCTCTTTACGCCTGTGAAAGATCTGCTTGATTCAGAAAAGTTGAATCTCAAGACCAGAACCAATGAGGCCCGCTCGCGCGTTGCTCACTTCAAGGCGATCAAAGAAGAACGTGCAAAAAAAGTCGACCGCATCCAGCTTCTGGAATTGAAATATAAAGATGTGACGAGAGAACTGAAACGAAGAGAGCGCCTTTTTGAGATTCTTGGTAAGGATGAGCTGAGAACTTATGTTCTCTCACTCGTTGAAGAAAATCTCATCATCGTGACCAACGAGGAACTCTCACGTCTCTGTCAGGGCCGCTATGAAATCATTCACCAGACGAAAACCAATAAGATGGCGCCTGAGTTCTTTATCATGGATAAATTCCGCGATGGCGGCATCAGGAAAGTTTCCACTCTCTCAGGCGGGGAAACCTTTATGGTGTCTCTCGCGATGGCCCTGGGTCTTGCGGAAATGACGAGAGGAACTGCCGAGATCGACACCCTCTTCATTGATGAAGGTTTCGGAACCCTCGATCAGGATTCGCTGGAAGATGTTCTCGATGTCCTGAATCAGATTCAGACCCGCGGACTCATGGTGGGAATCATTTCTCACGTAAAACACCTCACCGATACCATTCCGGTGAACCTTGTCCTGAATAAAAAACGGGATGGGACTTCGTCAGTGACGGTCAGAATTCATTAGCTTCGACACATTCGAGGGGACGGGATTGTCTTGAGTTCATCAATTGCTGAAGCTGTAAGAATTGATTGAGATTATTTCTCATGCAGTTATTGGACTGCGAATTCGGAGTGCTTTCATAAAGATATGAAGGATTCCTAATGTAAGTTTTACAACATAAATGACAGACTTATCCGCTTGGGTAATAACCCCACATCAGCGTAATGTGAGGCGGTT